>JBKPMK010000339.1:0-2413 GCA_046732115.1 Thermoproteota archaeon | reverse complement strand
AGAATGGGAAAAGGCTGCAAGTTGGAATGAAGATCGGCAGAAGAAGAGTCTATATCCATGGGGAAACGACAAGCCTACTCCAGTACATGCGAACCTTCTGGAATCGCATTTATGGGGTCCCTCCAGTCTTGGTTCCTATCCGGCCGGAAAGAGCTATTTTGGATGTCATCACATGATCGGAGACGTCTGGGAATGGACATCATCTGAATATACACTCTATCCTGGATTCAAATCCAAGTTCTCAGAATATACAGACAAATGGGCAATAAACCAAAAGGTACTCCGCGGTGGTAGTTTTGCCACGCCGGCTAAGCAGATAAGAAATACTTATAGAAACTATTTTAAACCACACGAAAGGATACTCTTTGCAGGTTTTCGCTGTGCTGAGGATGTCTAACTAATCATCTTGATTTACATACATCTACACTGGACAAAAAATTGCCAAATCAAACCATTTCCGTTGATCCATAAAATTCATTTTTAATTCAAAACAATTATCCTCGGCTAACTTTCTTATTTGTTCAAGTGAGTATTTATATGAATTTTCAGTGTGTATTGATTCGCCTTCTTTAAACCTAAATGATTCCTGAATAAGTTTAATATGATACTCATGATCTCTCTTTGAAACTAAGTGCATTTCTACTCTTTGCTCATCTAAGTTGAAAAATGCTTGGTGTTCAAAACTTTTGATGTCGAAGTCTCCTTCTAGCTCTCGGTTAATCCTGGATAGTAAATTTAGATTGAATCTTTGTGTTACCTTAGCCTTGTCGTTATAAGCTGAATTCAATATTGCCGGGTCTTTCTGGAGATCAAATCCCACTAATAAGAGATCAGTTCGTTCCATCTTGTCCCTTATCATTTGAAAAAAAGATACAGTTTCTTGAGGCTCGAAATTTCCTATACTCGAGCCCAAAAAAAGAATTAGCTTTTTACTGGGAATATGAGATTCTACCGCTATAAGATCAGTTGCTCTATCTAAGCCATTCGCATAGTCTGAAGAAATACCAGTTATACGAAGAGTAGGATAATCTGAGGATAGGGTTCTTATGGATTCTGAAAGCATGCTATGAGATACATCTATAGGAAAATAGTGAAGATAGTCTTGTCTTTGCAGTACGTGATCAAATACTATTCTAGTCTTAGAAGCGCTTCCACTACCTAGCTCTACTATACTTATATCATCCGGAAACCGAATCACAATCTCAGGTAATCTTTCCCGTAGAATATCGGCCTCGGTTCGAGTTATATAATACTCTGGCTGGACACATATTTGTTCAAATAAAGACGAACCCATCTTATCGTAAAAGTATTTTGATTTAAGGCTTTTTCTTGGAAGACTCAGACCATGCTTGACATCCAATGCAAACTCGTCTTGTGTAGGTTCGGGATTGCCGACATCATAGATTCTCTGTGTTTTGGTCAATCTAAACTGGGTTGACTGTATTTCTATCCATTTATAACATTTTACGTCACTTACGATTATTCTTGTATAACGTTCTGTAAAAATAATCGGTAGATATAATGCTGGACTGAATAAACAACTGATATGATTGATACGCTGATACCTCTAATTGGCATCCTTGCAACCATATTCGCAATTTCTAGTACTATTCCGCAAATCATTAAGGGTATTAAAACTAGAAAAATGGATGATGTATCAGCTCTCTTAATCATGGCTCTAATAGTAGGACTATCGTTATGGGTAGTTTATGGAGTTGCTAAAAGTGACATGGTAATTATTGGCGGAAATTCAGTCGGTGTATTATTGAATGCAATGTTATTATTGCTAAAAATAAAATATTCGCGCCAACCTATTAGTTAAATGTTATAAGAATGACATAATCCGATATTTGCATTCATACGTAATAAATAGAGTATTGATTGTTCTGCATATTTTGGTTCATTATCTGTGTAGGGTTTAGGAGCCACAATATGATCAAACTGCCAAACACATGATTTGATGCTAAATGAGCATAGTAGTGTATGAGATCGTCAAACCAATGTGAAAAGCAACGATATGTTTACTGCAGTCTATGTAAACTATCTTTTGCTTTCAGATATATTAATTTGAGACGACAAGATATCGTCAGTCCTTGCTAGTTGTTGCCTATATCTCCTATAGTCTTGGTCTACTTCTACAGCAGCTGTTAATATTTTACTCTTTATAGATTTGGAAGATTGTAAGAACATGCGAGTATCTTTTGGTAGACAATGTCCTCCGATTCCTTCTCGTGGTTCTAGAATATTTACATTCCATTTAGTATTAAGAGCGTCTCGTAGTTCTGAAAAGTTTATGTTATTTGCTTGACAATAAAGATAAAGATCTTCGGCAAATGCAATTTGTAGATACCTATGTGCATTCTCTATAGTCTTTGTCATTTCAGCAATATCTATTTTTGATACTGGATGCATA
>JBKPMK010000338.1:0-4630 GCA_046732115.1 Thermoproteota archaeon | reverse complement strand
GGGGTCATTATATCTTCTGCTTTATAATGATGGTCCTGTACTGCATGTTGTTCTGCATTTTTCATAATTTCTTCTTCTGTTTCACCTTTGCATACATAATCACAGTCCATTCCTACATCTCTACATGATACCGTTAACATTGTTTTTGTTAACTTGCCGTAGACTAAAAGGTTTTTTCTTCATCTGTGGAATACCGTATATACCACTTACTATGTGTGTCCATTCCATTCCAATTCCAAATGACTAACAAATTATGAATGTTATCCCGAAATTTACCAAGAAAATTTTGTTATTTAATTTCCAAACTAAAGCATTTGCTCTTCAAATATTTTACTTACTTAGCTCAAGGCCATTCATATACAGCATGTTAATATCCACTAGCAGTGATTAATTAATTATTAATAATAACAAATCTTATTCTGGTTGTAAACCATTTCTACTCCTTATATTTTATAATCTTTGTATATAAAATAAGATTAATTGAAATTTGTTTCTACTGAAACCAATCATGCTAGGTTGATGGCTCTGTTCGGAATTATTATTTCTATTGCATGGATTAATAGTGTATATGGGCAAAGCGCATCAGAAAATGCATTTCCGCAATTTCCAACAGTACCATCCTCCTCAAATAATACATCTACAACAAAGGTAAAGACAAACCCCTCGACCCAACCACAATCATCATCGGAAGGAGCATCTTCTTCAATAAAACATGGTGTAAGGATTACATCACCTATAAGAGATCAACAAGTTCCAGCCGGCGCCATTCTCACAATATCAGGAATATCAAAAGATAATGCCACTTCTGATTGTCATGTTAATGTTAATGTAAATCATGTAAGACCATATCAGAATACCTCTGCAAATGGTCCAGGTGGACCAAATGATTATTCGAATTGGACATTTAGTCTTACTCCTAAATATACCGTTATCAAACAAGGTGTAAATGAAATAACTGCTAAATTTTTTTGTAATCCTAATCCAGATATAGCATCATTTTATAGTATGAATGTAACTGGTGTACAGCCAGCAGGAGTACAAGGAGGACAAACAAAAATGGCATCAGCAACATCGACAACCAATTCGTCAATTACAACCGCCAATGTTACTAATCAATCACGAACAATAGTAAGCAAATAGTATTAGTTCGATACTGGTAGCAAATATGGCAATTGGCCCATATGCAGTGTATGATGCGCATCAAGACGTTGTTAATGCCTACAATCTACTACAGCCTCTGACGCATAGCTGATAGAATCGTTGTAGTATTCACTACTTTATTTATTACGCCTATCAATCAATGTACAAATTCTACGAACGTCGTTATCATCTTCTAGCGACTATAGTATCTGTCTCTTCCACGTACCATCTGATAGTATCTTTAAGTTCAGAAGACTTTGGTTCTCGATTGCTTTAGTCTAAATAATCACGATAATACTATTTCCATCTCAAGAACAAAAAATGTATCTACGTGCATCAAGTTAAATGAAAAGCTCAACAAAAATGGATTACCTACGCAGGACGTCAATAAACTTGTGAAGTTTGTAATGGGTGCTAAGAGATATGGATTTGATCCCAAAAATGTTGGAGCAAAGATGAACAACATAAAACAGCTAGAAAAACGAGAGAAGCAGCTTGTACGTACTGGTAAAGAACTCGCAAAACAAACGGCAAAGTACAGAGCGATGTTCCCTCTAGCCCAGCTAATTTATGATATGCGTATTGGTAGCAGTGAATTGATATCGTTTAGGGTCGCTGTAAATGTAGCAGCACAGATATACGGTAGTACTCCTTCTGCTGCAGCGCTTCGTGTAATCAATATTATATCATAGCCAAGCTATAAGAGCTCTAGCAAGCCTACGAAATAATGGCATATCAGAAGACCGATTGATACAGCTGAACGACATTCTAGAGAACAATGGATACAAGCTAGCAGTCAGTACAGCGTAAACACATGCTGCCCCGAATTCGCAACTTCGGGGGAAGCCATTGACTCCATTTTATATTTTTGGAACCGTTGTTGTTCTTGCAGTTATTGTATTTACTATTTGTACTAACTCCTCATTACCAATTGGTTTTTGAATATAGTTAATCTTACCTAGCTCCGGAAAGTGTTGAGTTCTAAACTTCTCATAAAACTGTTCAGAACCTGTTATAAAAATAATATGTACAATTCTGTCAAGCTCTATTATTTTTTTGCAAAGCTCAAATCCATCTAGTATAGGCATTTTGATATCAAGTAAAATCAAATCATAAAAGTATGGTTTGAACTCTTGTAGAGCTTTAACTGAATCGGTATATGTGATGCATTCATACCCCGCATCCTCTAATATAATTTGGTAAAGCATACAAATATCAGTGTCATCTTCAACTACAAGTATTCTCTTGCTCCTTCTACTTTTTTGATTATCCATTTCTTTTTCTTCCTTGAGTTGTAGCTCTTTCGATATTGCCTTTCTCGAGACAATATTGTCGAATTTCAGGTATAGTTTGCATTTTACTCTTCCACCACGAAAATAAGCAATATTTAGCGTTATATGGTGAAACTAAATATTTAAGCTTTTTTTATAGATAATCTCATAAAGGGGTTGGACTTTTGGAATATTCGAATATGTATGTTAGATCTCGGTAATCTATCTTATATATAACTTGGGTTTTTAGTCTGGTTACTCACTGCTCTCCAATTCTGTCAAGAACAAGATCGTATAACCGTCTGTTTTCTTCCTTTAACTTCTCCATACTTATCGGCAAATATCCTTTGCTTGCACCTCTAAGCCCATCTTTTATCTTTGTCTTTGAGTTGAAATTCAGCTTTTCCAATCTGTCACATTTATCCAGCCAGTCCTTTATTACAGAATAAGCTTCTTCTTTTGGCAACTTCTTTACGTTAAGTAGATATGGTGAAAGTATTCGCCAGATAATGTATTTTCTATGATCTTCAAGTGGATGCTCTAGAATTGCCTTTTCAATCCACTTAATTATGTTTATACGTTCCTGATTTTTAGAAACTGTCATCAGGGTCCAACCAAAGGCATCAATTTTCTTTTGAATAAGCCATCTTCTGAAATCTCCAAGGAGAGGTTGTATAGAAGGTCTGACACCATCCCATCTTTGTATTATCTTTACCTCCGCATCTTCTCCCTTGGAGATACATTTGGAATTTAAGCTCCCCGGAATTCTTACCAAACATGATTTTACAGTTGGATTATGTAAACGGTCGGCAGCATAGTCCGTAAAATATTCTTCGGCAAATGAATAAACATACTAGTCAAATCCTTATCTACATGTTTTGTAAATTCATTGAAAGTCTCGTATTCTTCTAAAATAAATCCACTTACAGCTTGATACACATGATATCCATTACCTGTCCATAGTACAGTTGGATTTCCACCGATGGATTCCGTGATTTTCTGTAAGGTTTAGTTCAATACTCTATCCAGTGCTGCTTTTCCCTTTTTCTTTTCATCTGCAATATCTTTCAAATCTAAATCAACCATCAGAAAACTTACTGGTGTTGTGTTGATACCACGATACTCTGTAAATGAAGGATAAGCGTTTATTCTACAATCCTCATAGTTTGAGTCTTTAAAATATTCTAATGCTTCTTCTTTACTGAAAACCTCTACTTGATAGCCTAATTGTCTTGTCATAATCTTCAGAGGGAATAGTGGTTCTTGAAAATGATTTAGGATAAAATCAAGGCCATCTTGTACCTCGCGATCAATGGCATTATTCCGCATAGACTATTCTTTCTATAGAAATATGGGTACTAAGGGGGGAAAATTCTTTACGCGATAGACCATATGTTCGCGTTAAGAAAATTTACCCCTTACTACATCATTATTTTTTTATTTCCTTAGCCATCTCCACAATGTTTTGACTCGGGAAAGCTGATATGTCAACACTTATTTTATATTGATATTCTACGTAAGATGGTTAATTTGCTAAAGAGTATTGTAAAGGCAACGCCATCTTTGGAAAAAGCACTTGCTGGCCAAGAATTAACATACTATGATGGGGTTCAGTTAATGAATGAAGAAAACTTATTTTTGTTAGGCCTTGTAGCAGATAAGATTAGGAAGGACCGTACAGGAAATATTGTTACTTTTGTCTCTTCATATTATTTGAACTATACTAATGTTTGTGCAGCAAGTTGTCCGTTATGCGCCTTTTATAGAAAGGGTAACGAATCTGATGCTTATACCCTAACTGTCGAACAGGTTGTCGCAAGGGCTAGAGTGGGGGTAAAACAAATGGGGGCAACCGAAATTCATATAGTTGGAGGCTTTCATCCTAAACTAGATCTTAATTATTATGAGAACATGATTAAGGCGATAAAAAAGGAGTTTTCTAGCATTACGGTTAAAGCATTCACCCCTGCAGAGATTTTCTTTATTGCTCGAATAACAAGAAATTCTGTGAAAGAGGTATTACTTAGATTAAAGGATGCCGGACTAGATTCTCTTCCGGGCGGGGGAGCAGAGCTTTTCCATCCAGAATCGCGAGATTTGATTGTAAGAGGAAAATGTTCTGGAGAAGAATGGCTTGATACCGCACGCTGTGCACATGATTTGGGATTAAAAAGCAATTGTACAATGCTTTTTGGCCATATCGAAAAACCTGAGCATAT
>JBKPMK010000337.1:0-5133 GCA_046732115.1 Thermoproteota archaeon | reverse complement strand
GAGAATTATCATTAACAAGATTTTCGATTTGATCTATGACATTTATACGTATTTGGAAAATAACTTTCACAGTTCTGCATGAGTAGGTATAACAATGCTAATAATAATGACTAAATAATAACATACTGATATAGATAGATTTATAGAATGAAGTCAGATTGGAAAGTAATACAACGGGAACTCATTTTTCAAAATCCGTGGATTGAATTACATCAAGACAAGGTTGAGACAAGAACAGGCAAGGTAATGGATTATACGTGGTACAAGTCATCGGATGTTGCTGTTGTTGTTCCTTTTCTTAAAAAAGATAACCTTGTGATGATAAGACAATACAGATACCCTTTGGGAAAAGTACTACTTGAGTTTCCTGCAGGTCATATAGAATGCGGCGAAGCTGCTGCAAAAACGGCAAAAAGAGAATTATTGGAGGAAACAGGTTATATTGCTAACAGAATTGACTACATGTATACATACCACCCATCTGTTAGCAAATCTAGTCAGCTTGTCTATATCTTCAGAGCATGTGATCTCATTGAGGAAAATGCTAATCATGATGGCGGAGAAGACATAATAAGAACAGAAATTATATCTGTCAAGGAATTAGAAAATATGATAAGACAACGAAGAATTGAAAGTGCCGGCACTTTATTGGCTTATCTTATATGTTGTTCAGGGATGTTCTCGTGAGCTGATAGTTGTGTTCTAGCGGCCAATTCAGCAGACCAATTCAGCAGATTAAATTTTGTTACCAACCCTGCTCCTTGAGTAGACGGAAGCGGCGTTATTAGACTATTGCATATCTATTTTATCAATTAAAAGTCGAAGCTATGGATTGAAGCCTTTTCCAGATATGAAAAGCTAAGGATAAGTATACTGAATGCATCGTAAAGTGTACCTTTGCATATACTTCGAATCTATGATCGTAGCAATAGTTCATTTACGTCTTTTACTATATCCCTTATTTGCTGTTTACTTTCTCCGCCGTCTTTCATTGAGCGTATTGTGACTTGGCCCCTCTCAATCTCATCAGGAGATATTATCACTGTTACAAACGCACCTTTTACAGACGCATCATCAAGTTGTTTTCTCAGTGTTCTTCCATGAAGATCATAGTCCGTCGCAATTCCATTATTACGTAAAATTGACACGACTTCCAGTGCGTCCTTGGATACCCCATTTGAGGTATACGCAACATATGTCACCCGAGGCTGATTTAGTCTCAAAATTCCATGTTTTCCTAAAGCCAACATGAGCCTTTCAACTCCTCCCGCTGCGCCAGTGGCTCCAATATCTTTCCTGCCGAAAGCTTTGCTCAGGTTGTCATATCTTCCTCCTCCTACTAACGCTCCAGTTTCAGTCAAAGCATCAAAGGTCTCAAAAACCATACCTGAATAATAGTCCAATCCACGTACGATCCCTAAATTTATCCGTACGTTATCTACTCTTCTTGACTTCAACGAATCTATCAATTCCACTAGTCTGCTTTTTTCCATATACTTGGTCAATTCTCTTTGTGATTGCACTACTTCTTCTATCGAACCTTTTGTTTTAGATAGATCTATGAGACGTTGAAGTAATGAATACTGAATCTTATCCTTATATTCTCTAAGAACTCTCTCCGCACCTTTCTTTGGCACCTTATCAACTGCCCTGAACATTTCAAGGATTATATCTTCATCTTCAACGCCAAGTCTTTGCCTTACAAACTGTTCCATTAGTTGTCGATCGTTTAGTTCGATGCAAACATCAAGTCCTAATTTTTTGAAAAACATCGAAACAAATTCTATTATTTCAGCGTCAGACTCATTGCTAAATGAATCGTATATTTCGATGTCCCATTGATGAAAATATCTATACCGTCCTGCTTGAGGTTCATCATATCTCCAAACACCACCGAAAGCAGCAACCTTGACTGGCATTTTTAGATCTCTTCTTGAGGTCACGAATCTAGTCAATCCAATGGTGAGATCAAACCTTAACGCTATTTTTCTGCCAGCTTTGTCAGTAAAGTTATAGATTTCATTTGAAATATTTGGGCCACCTTTTGTTTCAAGAGTAGACAACATTTCTATAGGAGAAGGCTCCATAAGTTTGAAGTTAAATAATGAAATGCATTCAAGGAACTTTTCCCTGACATAGTCAATATTACGAAATTCATCTGATTCGAGATCTCTCATTCCACGAGGTAGATCAAAATTCACAGAGGAAAACAACAATTGTTGACATTTAGATTTTACGATCAATTATAAAGTGGCCCATAAAAAATAGTCTGTGCCAGGAGGATTTAGATACCTTGATCATATGACAGATGCCTTAATCGAAGCCTATGGCAGTACCCTTGACGAAGCTTTTGAAAATTCTGCATATGGTCTTGTTAATACCATGTTCGATCTAAGCAATGTTTCAGCTGATGTAGAAGTAAAAATTGAAGCAAATGGATATGATCTTCACAGTCTATTTTATGACTGGCTAGAAAAAGTCATGTTGATAGTTCTGACCGACAACGTCCTATTGTCGGATTTCAAGGTAAAAATTTCCCATATTAATATTAATAGTAAGAATGATAATGATGCTTATTTCCTGCACTCTAAAGCTAGAGGGGAAAGGCTTGATTTAAAGAAGCATAGTTTCAAAGTGGAAGTAAAAGCTGTGACCTACCATGAAATGCAAATTAAACAAGACAAAGAAAAAAATCTATTCATTACTAGATTTCTAGTTGATCTTTAAATTTATTTACACTCAATATCAATCAGGAGCACGTTAGTATCATTCTTGCAATGATGTTGTCACATTGTGATGAAATGTTGTGCGATGGGGGTTGCTTACAAGGGGGGTACAGGTAGCCATATCAGTACTATAACTGCAAATTCAACAAATCTTATATATCAATTACCACCTTAGACATGTTATAGCATGAGTGAAGAAAAGAGGGTCTCTAGTACCCACGTCAGTAGTAATCAAACTTTAATGGAGCTTTCTGAGAAAAATTTCGATGAAACAATATCGGGCAACAGACCTGTTTTGGTAGACTTTTGGGCAACCTGGTGTGGGCCATGTCAATTTATGCTTCCTATCTTTGATAGATTAGCCAAAAAATACTCTGAAAAGGTGACATTTGGAAGGCTAAATGTAGATGATAATCAAAGTGTAGCAATGCGATTCGATGTATATGCAATACCGACCTTTATTGTATTTATGAACGGTAAGGCTGTGGACAGGGCAGTAGGCGCGGTAGGGGAGAAAGGACTTGAAGGGCTATTACAAAAATACCAATAGATGGGATAAGAAACAAGCGTTCAAAGATAACCATAAGCAGGATCCGATTTCCTCTTCATGCTAATTATTCTATCAAATACTTGCTTTTCTTCTTCGTTTAGTCTGTGGCTAAATCTCTCTGTTAATATTTTTGCATGTCTGCTATTCAAATCTGTATAGAGAATATCATCCTCGTTGAGTTGCCTCCCAATAACCGGTCCTTTTATCGAAACAGCAACTTGCATTCCTTTTATGGCTTCTTCGATAGCTTTGCCGTTTTCTTGTACCTGTTGTATCGTACCAATCTTTTTACCATCCTCGCTAACGACCGTAACTTTTTGACGGAGTCTCCCAACAAGAATTTCTGCTCCAAACACTGCCGGATCATTTCGTCTAAATACGTATCCTCTCATAAATTGAAATTTACAGATAGGCGGTATCTCATTAAACAGAATTGAATCTTCATGTTCTCTCTGATATGTAACCCAATCGGTATAATTTCTGACAAGATTATATATTATGCGCTCATTAAAGATTTTTATGTTGCGTTCATACGATTCTCTCTCCGCGTCATCTAGTAGCTTAACGTTGAAGCCTAGTACAACACCTAAGTACCTGTCTTTCTCTCTCACTGCTGAAGCCTCAATTATATCTCTGCGGGTGATGTGACCAATATCTGCACTTCGCACAGGGATGTTTGCCCTTTTGAGAAGATCGATGATTGCTTCTATTGAACCTATCGTATCACACCTCAGAATGACCCCATTCAAATCAGTACTCAATATCGCACTTTTAACTTCTGATTCTACCAATTTCTTTAGAGTATTTTCGTTATCCTTTTTTTCTATAGTATACAAAGGACTACCTGCGAGAACCCCATTTAAATCGGGGGAGGTTATTTTAAGACCAGCTGCTGAAATTACGTGGTCTACTGGTTTGAATTTATCTCTAGGATCCCTCATTTCATCAAGAGGTTTTGGTAGTAGGATGGATTTGACCTTAGTGATAATCGCACCTTCTCTTTTTGCTATTACTATGCTATCACCATGTTTTAAAATACCGTCCAACAAAATAACGTTTGCAGATGGACCAAGACCTACTTCTTCATTTATTTCAAGTACAATCCCTCTCGCTCCTACTATGTGTTGCTCTAATCTCTTTGCGAGGTACTGCTGAGATAGTCCAACGAGTACTGCCAGCAGCTCTGGAATACCAACTCCTGTAGCAGCACTAACTGGCACAATTGCTAGTTCCTTAGTAAAATCTTTTACGCGCCAGAAAGCCTCGGAACTATAACCTAGTCTTGAAAGCGATCCCACAACGTCATATATCTTGGTGTCTATCGCCTCCTGCGTGACTGGCTCCTGCTTTTTCACTTCCTCAGTAATGAAAGGTATACTACTTTTTCGCCATCCGCTGATCATGTCTATTTTGTTCAGTGCAATAAGGTATGGGACTTTTCGTGTTCTTAGGATCTCTATGCTTTCTATTGTTTGAGCCTCAAACCCTTTGTTAACGTCAACAACTACTATGGCAATATCTGCTGCGGATCCACCCCTCATTCTGAGATTTGCAAAGATTTCATGACCTGGGGTATCGATGACTAATAGACCGGGAATTTGAGTTCCGGATCTAGAAATGTTGCTATAAAGATGACCGGTAATATTCTTGATTGTTTCGATTGGAAAAAAACTTGCTCCTATATGTTGTGTAATTCCTCCAGCTTCTCGCTGTTGGACTGCAGTACCTCGTATCCTATCCAGCAATGAAGTTTTCCCAGAGTCTACATGACCCAATACTACTACTACTGGCTGTCGGAGTTGCACCTAACTGAAAATGACTCTAGACTCTTTTATGAAGCTTTCAGATGAGTCAGAT
>JBKPMK010000336.1:0-7608 GCA_046732115.1 Thermoproteota archaeon | reverse complement strand
TCAGGATTATCATCTACAATAAGAATCCTTTTTAGAAGAAATGGGTCTTTTTGCTTGATTCTTTCTACAGCAATAGTGCTGTTTGAACTGCTAATTTTATTGTCTTCTGCTGCTGACGTGAGATATTCTCATCTTACCTATCATTATATAACAGCATACTATCATCACATAATGGATATTCATTTGTGAGAATTTCTACTGGAGGTAGTTGTTGAAATTATCTTTACACTTTTAATAAAGTTGTCCTATCTTACTATAAAGTTCAAATTAGTTGTAATAGTTTCAATAGCTGCTTTATTAAATGCATTAATTGCATTACGCCTGTTTGTAATGGTTTGCAGGAACACATGTAAAAGAGCGTCTTCGAAAAATAGTATTTGGTAAATTAGTCTATGTGTGGTTATAGGTCCCAGCGTATTTCTCATTCTTAGTCGCCACCATAAGGACTGCCCATGCCGCCTGCTCCTGCTCCAGCATCTGCTGCGGGTGTCTTAGGCTTAGAGGCTGCAATTACATCATCAATTCGTAGTATCATACATGCAGCTGCTGCTGCATTGATTACTTGTTCTTTAACTGCAAGGGGCTCGTAGATATCTGAGCAGTTCACCAAAAGAAGAAGGAGAAGAATTAGAAGAAACCGAGGATGAAGACGAAATAGAAGAAGATAATGAATCTCCACCTACCGGCTAATTCTCTTTATTATGATGTGACGAACTGTCAATCATTCCAAGCGTCAAATACAGTTCAAATGTTTGTCAAATGCGGTTCAAACCTGGTTCAAATGGAATTTGGAATGGGAAGCACCCACATAGTAGGTGCTATATACGGTATTCTATAGATGACTCTTCATCTGATATTGTTATAATACTTTCAGATGAGGCTATACACTTCCTGGATATAACCAGCGTCGCAGCAGGCGATTAGCTATGGGGAGAGCAAAATATGTAAGTGAAACAACTAGTATTCCAGTATAAATTACAGCGTTGACATATAGTGGCGACTGTCCTATCAAAGGACCAAGAATATATCGTGATACAGAGCTGATAGCATATGCAGCAAAGAAAATTACAATGGCCATTTTCCATCTAGGCGGAGGTGTTTGACTAAGAGTTTTCAGCTCTGGTAATGTAAACCATGTTTCCAATCCAGTCGACGTCTCATAGTGACGTGTACAATAATTGTTTGCTTCTTGAATTAGCTTTTGTGATTCTTCCGAATTATCCCATGCATCCATAGCAGTAAAAGGGCGGATAATATACTGCAGAGACGATTTGCTGCCTCCAGGGACTATTATTGTAATACCAAGATATCCAGGTGCTTTTCTTTCTAATATCAAATAACGCCTAACCCAATCATTGTAATCATTTTCATGACCTGGTTTTAGCTTCCTACAAATTACAGTTGTAACTTCATTTTGATATTCTGTTGGCAATTCTCCTATGACAACATTACCATATCCAATCTGTTTTAATAAACAGTAGGCATGACTTCATTTCAACCCAAAAGAAAAGTTCTAAGTGATTTAGACGAGAAGATGAATGATCTTACTCATATGGCAGTTGAAAGGCCACAGCTAATAAGAGTAGTCAGCAATGTTGAGTCAGACTTGACTGAAGAAATAGCATATACATATCATCTTTTGCATACCTTCGCACACGCATATCATATGTACCAAAGAGGGGTAGTAAGTGACAATGAATGGACTGGATGGTTACGTAGAATGAGAACCTGCTTTGAACAAGGCAAGATAAGAGAATATTGGGAAAGTGACCTTGAATTAGAGAAATGGTTTGACCCTGCATTTGAAGACTTAATCAATAATGAAATAGTTCGCGAAACAAGTCCAAAACAGAAAATGTAGTAAGAGACTCAGAGGTTGAATAGTGGACTTATAAGTACTAAGTGTTTTTGAAGTGAGCAATCAACAGTTTCTGTATTAACTTCAAAAGGATGGAGGTCGTCAACATGCAATTCGTTGCAAAAATATCGCGTTTCGGCGGCAGCCAAGTTGTTAATCTATAGCTGCCCAAATCAAATAGTTTTTGAAAAGATTAAACAGGTTTCTCGCAACCTTGTTGATTAACTGCCTCTATATATGATACTGCACTGACTCTGTCATGACAACAACGCAATTTAGCTCTGAAGCACGTAGTCAGTATAAAGCAAAGGCTTATGCTGCTGCTAGTACGAAATCAACACTTACTCCCATGGCGATCCCACGACGCGATCCAGGAGAACATGATGTTCAGATCGAAATCCTTTTCTGCGGCATCTGCCACTCTGACCTCCACACCGTTCGTGGTGAGTGGAGTGCTACTATGCCAACTATCTATCCGTGCGTTCCTGGACACGAGATCGTTGGTCGTGTCACCAAGGTCGGCTCAGCAGTCACCAAGTTCAAGCCCGGCGATATTGCGGCAGTCGGCTGCATGGTTGACTCCGATGGTGACTGCGAGGAGTGTCAGGTCGGTCTTGAGCAGTACTGTCCACATGTGACCCTCACCTACAACTCTCCAGATGTGCACCTTGGAGGAGTTACCTATGGCGGCTATTCTGATAGTATCGTGGTCAAAGAGCATTTTGTCCTAAGGGTTCCATCCAACTTAAATCTCGCTGGAGCTGCACCTCTATTATGCGCAGGAATTACAACCTACTCTCCAATGCGACATTGGGGTGTTACCAAAGGCAAAAAGGTTGGTGTGGTAGGTCTGGGTGGGCTAGGTCATATGGCGGTAAAATTTGCTCATGCGCTTGGAGCACATGTAATAGTGTTTACCACTTCGCCTAACAAGAAAGAAGATGCGCTTCGGCTCGGTGCAGATGAGGTGGTCATTTCAAAAGATACCGATCAGATGCGCAAGCATCAAAGCAGCTTCGACTTCATACTCGATGCTGTCTCTGCAGAGCATGACATTAACTCATACCTACAATTAGTCCGCCGCGATGGCAATATGACGCTAGTTGGGGCACCAGAGAAGCCTCACGCGGTAGCGGCCTTTAGTCTTATAATGAAGCGCAGAAGCCTGTCTGGGTCGAATATTGGGGATATCGCAGAAACGCAGGAGATGCTTGACTTTTGCGCCAAAAATAACATCACTGCTGATGTAGAGGTTATCCCAATCCAGAAAGTCAATGAGGCTTATGAGAGAATGTCTCGTGCGGATGTAAAGTATCGCTTCTCGATTGATATGGCTTCTCTCAAGTCACAGTAATGTGTACATGGCAGCCTGCTCGCCCCAACCTAGTGTACCATTGTATTTGTCCGTAACTAGGCTAGATACAATGCCGAATGCAAATACATTAGCGACCACTATCTTATTTCATTTTTATGACCTCGCATATAGCCACACTGTCCGTATATAACGCATATTGTTACTGAACTTGAGAACAAATTAAATAAGCTGACTATTCATGCTAAGCAGCAGGCTTTAGTACAATCAGGCTCCTATGTTTGTGGATAAGCAGTAGCAGAGCTTCTATCAGCTTCATGAATTCCTTAAACATGCTGCATGTGTTAACACGCTTCGCTTCTGATATCCAATTGGACAGTATCTCCTGGAAGTACAGGCGTTATATCGTCGTGGCAAAACTGGGGACTGGGGACTCTGGGGACACTCCAATATACTAAGAGGTAGGTTTGAAAATGATATTTTTATGCTGCTTGGCCAGATATCCTATTTTGCAGCATAATTTTTTACAGCTTTTATTACGAGACTAGAAATCCTTCTTTTTCATTATCCACTAGATCGTCAATGTATGGTCTTTCTTCTAATACCTCGACAGTCTGGAATCCGCCTTTTCTAATACTATCCAGATACTTTTCCTTCGTTAACGCGCCATCAATACAGCTACACCATTTGTCAGAGTTAATAGAATCTTGGCTTATTTCTTTATCTGTAACCAAATCCGATATCAACATCCTACCACCGCCGTTCTTCAATATCCTGTGAATTTCTTTAAATGTCGCTACTTTGTCAGGCGTTAAATTGATAACACAATTGCTTATAACAACATCTGCAGTATTATCTTCAACAGGAATCCTACTTTCAATATCTCCCTTCACAAACTGTACGTTAGTATAGCCATTGTCTTTCGCATTTTTCCTTGCTTTTTCTAACATTTCATCTGTCATGTCAACACCAATTACCTTACCTGATTTTCCAACTTTATTTGCGGCCAAAAATACATCAATACCTGCGCCAGATCCCAAGTCAACTATGGTTTCGCCTTCTGTAATTTCTGCAAACTTCGTTGGGGCGCCACAACCTACTCCAAGTATAGAAGCCTGAGGAATTGACTGTATATCTTTGGCGTCATAGCCAATGAGCTTAGCTGACTTTATAGAGGTAGAATGGTTGTTGCCGCCATCATCACAGCATTCTCCAGGCATACAGTAACAATCAGAATTACCCATTAATGCTATCTTTCCATATCTTTCTTTAACTTTTTCTTTAATGTATTGTTCTTGATCTTGCATGATAATGGTTTACAAGGAAACAATTGAAAGTTAGCTCTAAATGGAACTGTCGATGTAAAAGTAAATGCATATGTAAGCTGGTGGGAGACTCATAAAGATGGAAAAACAGAACCAGTTATCAGAGTAAGCAATGATGCTGGACACTCATTTGGACCCATGTTAAAGCTTTCCACAAATGGCACTATTGGTGGTAAATGAAAATACGACATTAAATGGAAAGACGTTAGCGAGCAATATCATATTTTCTTTTTAATGATACTCATATAGCCACCCGACTTAGTGTATCAATGTATAATATTTTCAGTTTGCTGGTAATTCAAATGAGAATTGTTGACTTTGCCGACATGCTCCAAGGATCGATAAATGAAAAGATAAAAGAATGTAAAGATAGTATACACAAATTACATAATCCCATATACAACAAGAGTCTAAAGGTTGAGATAGAAGCTTTGGAATGGGTGCAAGGACAAATACAGCATCTAGTTAGAAAAGACACGAAAATACGGATTTGACTAGCTGTATTGGATGGCTTCTTGATATTTCCATTGACAATGATCATGCTATCCTGTCTATAAAGACAGAAGAGGATGGACAAATCCTAAAGCTGAGATATTCCTATCATCCGGGATTCTACATATTACCAAGAGATGAATCTCTCTTTCAAATTCTATCTAGGGAAGAAGAGATAGCAGTTAGCTGGGAAGATAAACATACAGATCTTTTTGATAGTAATAAAACAAGAAAATTGATATACGTACAGCTACGATCGTTAATATATTATCAACCTCTGCTAAAGAAACTGGAAAATGACTACCGAGTAAAACAGTTGTTTAATACAGATCTTTCACATGTTCAACAATATCTCTTCACTACACTAAAGATTGAACCTACAAGCAAAGTGAAAGTAGAGTATGATGGATCAATATTACTCGCAGCAGCCAAGATTGACGACGAGGATGAAGTAAATCCTCCCCCGTTTTCAATGCTATATTTTGACCTTCATACGTATTCAGGGCTGCTTGCTTCAGAGGATGCTATCAGACTGGTTAAGGTAAGATATGAAGGAGATGAGGTTGTATTCGATAACAATGAAGAAAAGATAATTTTGCAGCAGTTTTCTGATTATATTAAGAATCCTGACATTATCGTTTGCATGGGTGATTATGATAATGGTAAAGTACTTCGATATCTGTTAGATAGAGGGCTTGATTTACAGCTTAGAGTTTGTATCAGCAGCAGTTATAGAAAAACAACATATTTTGATGAATTCGGGTTTGCAGGACTAATAGAGCGAGCGAGATTTGGTTTTCTTCCTTTGGATAAGGCTGCCAAATACAGTATAAACCGTTTGATAGATAGCAGGAATTGTTTTGAATTAATTCAAAAGAATTTTGTTATTCCTTCCAGATTCGGAGGCAGCAATCATGAACAAATAAGAACTGTAGAGCAAATTGTTTCAGGAGATAAATGGGGTATGGTGATAACCCCCAAGTCGGGTTGCATGAGGACGTTCTAGCGCTTGATTATGATAATGAATATGCAAATTTAATTGTCAATCATAATTTGAGTTATGAGACTGTTGAGGGGGAAGATAGGAAAGGATTGCTTCCTACCGTGGTTGAACGATTCCTTAAAAGACGACTTTATTTCAAAAGATTATTGAACTTCCGAAAGACAGTCAAGAATATGTATGGCGCGAGCAGCGAGTTAATTCATTAAAAAATATTATTGTTTGCCTTTATGGTTCAACAGGTTCACTTTGGAATAGATATGGAAACGTACTTGCTTTTGAAGAAATTAACAGATTATCTAGAGAAATTTTGATAAAAACAAAAGATGTGGTACAAGGCCTAGGCTATCAGCTTATATACGCAGATACGGATTCTGTCTTCATTAAGAGAAATAAATCTACTATAAATTATAATGAAGTTATAGACACACTTTCAAAAGAAACTGGACTTTCAATCTCAGTTGACTATCATTACAAATTTCTTGTTTTACTACCATTAGAAGCTGGCGAAAAGATAGAAGTACTCAAGCACTACTTTGGACTCACCTTTGATAACGAATTAGTAGTGAGAGGTATAGAGATTCGAAGACATGGCGTCCCCGCTTTTATAAAACGATTTCAGACTCAGCTTCTATATGCGCTATTTGACTGCAAAGATCGCTCTGAAATACAAACAAAAGGATATGAAAATGCTCTACTGCTTGTCACTCAAGGATATACAAAGGTACAGGAGTTTATTTCCCCATGTATCTGCAGCCATTCAATCAAGGAAACAACCTCTAAAAGGAGACACAATTCAATATATCTATACAGATTCAAAGCATAATAATCCTCTTTGTAGAGTAACCCATATAGAGAACATACAATCTATGCCCTCGTATGATAGGGAAAATTACAAAGAAATGATACTTGATGCAGCAGAAACTGTTCTTGGGTTCTTTGGCTTTGATAGGAGTGCTTACAGTAATTTCAAGAAAGGAAGAAGGAAATGGTATGAGGAATTAAAGGAACATAGAGAAAGAGACATTGAGACTGAGATGCATTCATCCTAAAAGAAAGAAAGCAAATACAACATACGATAGCAATAATTAATATTCCTGTCCTATTAAGATTATGAATTGATAATTTGCTTGTCAATTAATTTATTATATTGACAGATTCTATAGTGATAATAAGCGTTATATTCAAAATCCTCAATCAATCAATCAATCAAGTATTCATCTTCAGTATCATGTCATTTAACTGCTGTATTGAAAATGGCTTTTGAAGAAAGGCATCTACCTTGATGTCTGGTAGTAGATTATAAAATTCCTTTTCCAGGATTTCAAAAGCACTCATAAGAATTACTTTTACTTTTGGATTGATTTTCTTTGCTTGCATCACAAGTTCATATCCATTCATACCTGGCATTCTGATATCAGATAGAACAAGACCGCAGTTCTTGTGATTAGCTTTAAAGTGTTCTAATGCCATTGATGCATCGGTAAAAGAAGATACCTTGAATCCATGTTTACTCAAGGCCTGTTCTGCCAGTCTAGCAATGTCAGGGTCATCATCGACTGCCAGAATGTACTTGTTGCTGGCTCCCATTTTCCGACCCCCTTAAAATGTACAATGGTTA
>JBKPMK010000335.1:0-3621 GCA_046732115.1 Thermoproteota archaeon | reverse complement strand
GCTGGCCAACCTGAAATAACTATGCTATTTATCATGTCGTTTTTGTTGTTGTCGTCTTTGTAGTCGTTGTTGTTTTTGTTCTTGCTCTTGCTAATATAATTATTATTATTATTATTATTGCTGTTGTCTATGTTGTTGCTGACGCTATTGCCGATGATGTTCTTATTGTTCTTATTCTTATTGTTATTGTTATAGTAATAGTAAGAAGAAGAGGCATCCTCGTTTGTTTTTTTCATATTATTTCATTTCATTTTATTTAACTAATTTCATTTTGTTTTTGCTTTGTTTCTATTATATATTTTATAATTGTATTAAGTATCATTTTACATCTAGTCTCATCCTAAAGCAGAAAGTAATACTTTGGCTACATTCGATACTGCTTCGTCCATTTTCTTATCATTGTTGGCTACGATAATAAAAGGTGCACCAGTTAAAATTGAGCATGTAGCAACCATCAGTTTTGAAGTGTCTATTTCATATTGAACCTGTTCTGTCGAAATATCATCTCTAATTCGAGTAGTATCTTTTTTCCTTCTACTCAAAATTTCCGAAGCATCAGCTACTATCATAATAAAACTTGAAGGCTTTATGATTTCAAGTAAATGCAGTGGAAGCCCAGGATAATAATATCCTTCGCCGGTTCTGACAAATATATGAGTATCTACAATGACAATGCTGTCTTGCATTTCTGCTATTCGTCTAGCAGTCATATCTTGCAGCCTTCTCTGGTCTTTAACGGCTAACTTGCGCAGCTCATCTCTATTTTTAATTCCTGCTGACCTCTTTGCCTCTTCGAACATTTCTGTTCCAAATACTACAACCCTAGCATTTTGACCATTTTTACGAATAGATTCTACTGCCGAGGAGATTATACTTGTCTTTCCGACACCTGGGATGCCTCCTATTATTACTCGCTTAGAGGATGAGGATGAAGAGGAATAAGAAATGTCGATGTTGCCATTGTTAGTGCTTTCTTTGCTGGTTTCATTTGCATTTGCATTTGCATTTCTGTTTGTGCTCGCGCTGATATTAACAGTATTACTTGTAATGCTAGTATTGTTATTATTATTATTACCGCTATTATTATTCTTGTCTTCCTTGGTATTATTGCTATTAGCAGTAGTACTATTTTCTGCCAAGAAGGGACGCCAATTTGGGCATATGTGTATCCACTTGTTCTTTAATAAGCAGGTTATAGTAATTCACAAGGATATCTACCATCAGCAAGATGCCTATTCCTGAACCGAACACATTTAGTACATCTGAAGCAGAAGCAAGTAGACCTATAATAATACCCCCCAGTATAGTAACCGAAGGAATATACTTGTTAAGTAGCACCTCCACAGAACCCTCCGATCGTCTAAATCCAGGCACTTGTACGTCTGCGTCAAGCAGATTCTTTGCTGCAGACTTGGCTGATAAACCACCCAGCTCGACCCATAGACGTCCGAAAATTGTTACTATGGTAGTCAAGAACACAACGTACACTACGGCCCTGACCGGATCTTGAGCGGCAGCATCCAGGCTCCTAGGAGAAGTTACATAATAAAGCAGACCGCCAGTAGGAGTTTGAGGCCTACTTGGATCGTACTGAGCTACATAGTTAAATACTGGATTTGAATTTTGGGGATTGTAATTTGCCCATAGCATCTGTCCCATGAAAACCGCGTTGGCAAGGAGCGCCGACGATAAAATGACAGGAATGTTAGAAGTATACAGGAGCTTGATTGGGTACACAGCAGTAAAGCCTCTATACTTTGTCGAAACAATAGGAATGTCAATATGTATACCCTGAACATATACCAGTACCAATAGCACTAGAGATGTAACTATTAGACCAAATACACTTGGCAGTTGACCGGACCTAAATAACACATCTTGAATTTGACCTTGCATGGCAGAGTGTATGATAAACGGAAATATGCCAACAGGACCATCTTGTGCTGGGAGCGGGCTGAATAAACTCCATAGGATACCCTGGGCTACACCAGCCATTATAAATAGACTGATGCCAGATCCTAGTCCCCATCCCTTTTGAACCAATTCATCTAGCAGCATGACAATTAGACTAGCTCCTACAAGCTGCCCGATTAGAATTGGTATTAGCGATGGACTGGCAAGGAGGTGACCGTAAACACTAGTACCATAAAGAGAACCTTCTGCGATAATCACAATTATAGTTACTATTTTAGTAGCCGATGTGAATAACGAACGATCGTCAGGATTCTTAAAATTGAGCTTGAGCAGATCAGAGCCTTTTAGTAACTGCATAAGTAAGCCGGCCGTAACAATGGGACCAATTCCCAGCTCAAGGAGTGTTCCCTGTTGGGCCGCAAATATTACTCTAGCAAAGGCAAGAAAATCAAATTTGGGATCGCTTGTAACCCCGTAGAGAGGTATCTGTCCCATAATTAAATAGGCAAATAAGGCAATACCGCTCCAAACAAACTTTTCAGTTAGCGTTATTTTCTTTTTGGGTTTTTCAACTTGGGGAATATAAGCTGATATCTTTTTGATAATTGTTCGAAGCGGACTTTCACTATCACTCTTGTTCATTTGATGTCAATAACACCTCCCCTCCTGCGGCCTCTATTCTCTCCTTGGCACTGCTTGATACTTTGGAGACTTTCAAAGTATAAGCACCAAGCGGCTTTCCGGTGCCTAATAATTTATCATATCCAAGAGAATCTAAGTCTAAAACGGTCTTTCCGTCCTTGTCAGCTTTTCCATGCTTTGCAAAAATAGAATCTAAATCCTTGATATTAATCCAACGTTTTACGAGGTTCCGATTATGAGGATTAAATGGGGTATGGCCAAAATGATTTGGTTCTTCAATTACAGTTCTAACCCAAAAGTGCTTGTGTTTACCAGCTGCTCCAACTCCGCCCCTGCTACCGGATTGTCTATGCTGACCAATCTGGCCCCAGCCACAGTATCTGGTTCCTCTCTGCCTTCTGCTCTTTCTAAACCGAGTGGCCATAGTGCTTATTGATACATCCTCCTTTGAATTTTTTTATTGGTAATAGTATTATTATTATCATTATTATCGTCGCCATAGTTGTTATTTTGATTATTAAGATTATTATTATTATTATTTTGATTAATCATTTTTTTATCATCCCAGTTTTTTCCTATCATTTCTTTTAGTTCCCCTTCCTAACCTTCTTCACTATCAAGCATGGCGGGTGCTGACAGCGGAACGTGTTTTAGATTCATGATGTCACCTTAATTAAGTCTTTTGCTGCGTGCAAAGTTCGATGGTCAAAGTCAAAGTCACAGTTCAAAGCATGTTCTTTACTAGATGGACCAGCCCTTGATTTTGTCCTAGCACGCCATCCTGAGAAAACTGTTTTTTCGTCTTTTGCTTAAATCCGCCTTTAGGAGGAGCCAACGCAAACCAAGGTTTGATGTTCCGTAATTTTGACATCGTCGTTTTATTTTGCGCTATGGCTGAAGCAAGCTCTTCTATACTCTCAAATCCTGTTGGAAGATTACCTTTTGTAAGTGGCTTGTAGCCAGAAATTTTACCTCTTCTTTCGAGCAACTCCTTTATGAAACCCTCATCAACAGACGTCCAAGCAACGATATCTTTTACTTTTCTTAGCATGCCTAATGTCTCAA
>JBKPMK010000334.1:0-4653 GCA_046732115.1 Thermoproteota archaeon | reverse complement strand
GCTTTAATTGTTGTATAGCATAAGAATCAATATATCCCTGTATGACTATTTCGTTCAGCCGTTTTACAATAGTATCAAGGCATCTTAGTTTTAGGTCTATTTTTAAAAAGTGTGATTCAGATTCCTTTTCTTTGTTGACGGTGCCAGTCATTTCCCAGCTGTATGTTGTCGTCAGTCCTCTATAAGGCCGATGCCAAAATATTGTAGGATCAGTTTAAGTTCTTACGATTTTTGCTGTCATGTTGCTATTACAATTGACGTTTAATAATGAGAAAAATAGGAAGGATAGAATAGATAGATAAATAGAAGATAGATAGATCTTCTTCTTTTTCTTCCTTTCTTTCATAAAAACAAGTCTATATCGCACCTGTATTCCAAGACAAAATGACCCTAATTATAGCAATTTTAGTAATACTTTCTATGATGGATTTTTATTAAAAATATTGTAGAATCTCATGGTGACAAGATGTGAGCTGAGAATAATACAGATGTTTTTGGGAAAAGAACAAGAGGATCTAAGTTCTGTTTTACTCTTTCAATAATAGATAAATCAACCGATCGATTGATAACAACAAAATCAGATACAACAAGTGGACAAGGAAAAGCGACATGAAGTCGTCATCACCATCGTTATTTCATAAATCTAAATCGCTATTATGCTCTAAGTATGAAATTCTAATTAAATATACACTAGTACATCGCGCATAGAGTTAATTGCAGTAATACTTGCTGCAGTACTGGCATTCTATTACATAGCAAGAGCTCGCACATTTAAAGTAAAACAAAAGTCATGAGCCTTTTTATGTTTGTTACAGCATCTGATGTCAAATGGGTGCTGAAGAAAATATGCAGTTAATGAAGACGCTAGACGATGCATGGAATAGCCAAGATTGGGATACCTTTAGTAAATGTCATACTGATGATGTAATAGTAAGATGGCCAGGCCAATCAGAGCCTACAAGAGGTCTGCATGCACACCGAAACGAAGGCATAGAAATGTTTAAGATATTTCCTGACAATCATGTCCAAAACAACCCATACAAGACTCTCTTTGCTCAAGGGGACTGGACTTGCTCAATTGCTATATTCACAGGCACTCAAACAGGCCCAATGGTAGCTCCCGGCTGCAAAACTATCCCACCTACAAACAAGAAATTTCAGGTGGATTTTTGCACAGTTGCCCACTGGAAGAATGGTCAGATTGATGAGGAGAACCTATTTTATGACCACACATTGGAATGATGAGACAGCTTGGCTTGATGTAAGCAGCTATGATCCATACTTTGCAGGAGAATTTACTTAAATCAAACTCTCTGAAGCTGAACTAATATAATGCAAAGACAAATAATCTCTGACAATTACACTTATCATTTGCAATAAGACGGAAGGAGATATGGCCACAGCGAGTACCACAAAGGATGATATCAAGTCCGATGTAAAAGAACTGGTAGATATTGTATCGTAGATAACATTTCTCTGTAGAGAATCGACGAATATGGTACTTTGCTGACAAAAGACGTAATGAAATGCTCAAACGAAAACTAGAACATGAACTCGACGTCTCATACATTACCCGCTTTCATAGAATATCAAAAAGCTTCATCGATAAATTGCTCTCTGTTCTTTCAAAGTACGACCATGATGAAGATCGTAGATTGATATTCGAATGCATAGGTTTGATAGTAACTAAGGCAAGGATGGAACAGAGATTTAATGCAAAGAGAAAAGAGATTTAAAGTGGCCAGTCAAAGATGGACAATCTAATATTTCAGAGAAAATTCTGATATTATATTATTAAAACAAAGATCTTTTCCCCTTAGCCATACTTCATTTCTTAATGCGTTGTGACCAAATCGGTCATAGGCCTATTACTATCACCTGTCTAAGTTGTGCTACGAGAATGTAAGTGGGTATAACTGAATCAAACCAAGTTAGTTAAGGAATGATTTGACCCGTATTGCGTATGTCAGACGTACTTTGTAACTCTTTTGCTAGCAATACATCTTTTGTGCTTTTGATAATTTACGCTCTAATGCAATAGAACAACCGTTGTACAGTAATTTCGCAACTGCTCTGGCTGTACGGCTATAGGTGTATAGCCTGTAGTATCTTCCTTCTTGTTTAATCTTGACTATTGATTTAGGAATACTTGTCTCGATGAATGTCTTCAATTGGCTTAATAGATCATAACTGCCTGTTAAACTTATTTTGTCACCATCATCTTTTCCATTGCTATTATCTATCCATCCATCTCCATCTATAACTCCTCGCCAAAAATTCCTATCGTTTTCAAGTCCTATGACTTTTGCAAAAAGCCTTTTTCTGGCTACTCCAAATCTCGTTAATATCTGTGTGTGTAATACGATTTTGAGGAAAATCTTGGGGTGTATTGAACTATAGTTTTTACCCTGTACCATTATCGTTTTTCTTAGTATTTTATATGAGCAACTTAGAAAGCTTGAGAACTTAGCTAGTGTGCTTAATCAGCTTCTTTTAAGATGATTATACATACATTTTGTTAGCCATGTCTGTGTATTGATGATGCAAAAGATAATTTGACCATCTCCAGTTTCATTTTCCTTCCTTTTGGCTCCGTCTCCTTATTTAGAGGTTCTATAACTTCCATCGCATCTTGGATCTGTTCTTCTTGGACCTTGTCCTTCTGAATCTTTATGTGACAGATCTATTCGTATCCGTGGTCTTACAGGTTCTCTTACTCTTCCCATCATCTCTTGTACATACTCTCTATGAGATGATTTGGCTGTCTGGGCAAGATCGCTTTTTTCTTCATCAGTTAGTTTTTCGTATTGCTGTGCAAATTCTAATAGCATGTTTTCTTCTACTTTTGCATTCTTCCAAGTTAATAGATCAGCTGCCGTTTCAACCTTCGTGTTGATTGCAACCAGCAATTTTGCTAAAAGCGTTTTGCGCTCTGAATGCTTATCATGTATTCATAATACATTGACAAAGCAGGCTATCTCACTAGCCATAGTTGCCTCAATTGTAAACCATTTGGAGGTAGAATTGGATACTTATTATCACGTTGATAAAGGAAAATCAAATAATGTAATGGTTATAACTTGTCATAATTACATTTTTGGCGTAATACATGGGAGGCCAATAAGTAATTCTTCTGAGTAGGCTTAGAGTACATACAATATTCTATTCATTTGGTTTTGATAGGATGGCTTAGAGCAATTTCATGAAGGGAAGAAAAAAGAAGTGGTATGAAAAATTAAGAGAACAGAGAGTAAGGAATATAGAAATAGAGATGTTTTAGTGGGAGAAGTTTATCAATATCAAAAGCAGATAAGCAATACTATGAAGTTTTTACATCTATAGACTCAAAAGTATCTTCATTTTTGCCAGCATTTAACTAATAAATCCGTCAACTGCAAAATGCGAGTTAGCCGGGCCCCATATACAATATGGGCATCCTTGTAGTCTGCTACAGCATCCCAAATATAGCAATGATGTATTACGTAGATGATAATAATTCATATATCGAATTTTGGGTTATTATTAAAGAAAGAGACATCGTTCTTAGGTGTTTTTCTAGAGTACAATTATATTTTGGCTAACGTTTTGGTCTTTATGGCAAAGGGAGCTAAAAAAGGCGGCAGAGTTCGCGACAAATGGCGAGACAAACAGTGGATAGTAATTAATGCTCCATCTGCGTTCGGAGGAAGCCCCTTAAACTATGTGCCAATAACAGATGCTGATCGTGCTAAGGGACGTGTAATTGAAAATACCATGTTTGATATCTTAAAGCAAGATCCTACACAGCATCAGACAAAAGTCTTTGTTCAAATTGACACGGTTAACAACGGTGCAGCCACTACTATTTTCAAAGGACACGAATATGCAAAGGAATTTTTAAGAAGTTTGATCAGGAGAGGAAGCTCGATGATTAACGATGTATATAACTACACAACACAAGATGGTCATACATTCAGGGTGGCAGTAATTGCATTCAGTCAAAGACGTCTTAATGCTTCTAAAAAACACCAGATTAGAATTATTGCTAGGCATGTGCTAACAGACAAGGTTGGAAAATTAACTGTAGACCAATTTGTTCAAGAAGTAACTATGGGCAAGATGGGAGCAGATCTTATGGCAGAGGCAAAGAAAATTGCATCGTTTAGACACATAGGAATAAAGAAAACAAAGTTAATTTCAACACCCGAATCTAGAGCAGTTCAAGAAGCAAAGGCAATAGAAACAACTCCATCCATAGAAGAATCATCAGAGCTGCTCCAATAAGTTTTGGTTAATATTTCTTATAACTTATTATATTCAATTGCATATGGCTGCAGTAGATGATATTAGATTTTCTTCTGCAGAAGTTAATATTGTAGTTCATGCTACTGAAAATGAAAACAAAATTTTGCACTCATTATACGACATTCTTTCAATACCAGCTGAAAAATTTACGAGCTCAGTTTCTGATGGTCATTGGGGAAATAAAATCTCGGTACTTACTGCTACTATTGATGGTCAGGTTGCTAAAGAGCTTATTTTAAAAATCATATCCTTGTTAAATAGCGTTGATAGATATCACCTTTCAAACTTTTTTGATAAATATGTTGATGAGAAAGGTAATCTATACGTTAGGTTGGATAAACAGAGAATCTGTAAGGGAAGGATTTCTCT
>JBKPMK010000333.1:0-14341 GCA_046732115.1 Thermoproteota archaeon | reverse complement strand
AAATCAGTATAAGCAGCTAAGCCCCAATTTTGAAAGGACAGATACATTTGTATGCTACTTAATGGCCCATGTAGGGATATATAATGAATCAACTCATCGATTATGATTCTTTTTGCTATTGAAAAGGATCTGCAATGACAGCGCTCAATCTAAGTTCGCTGCTGCGACCGAGACTTTATTATCAGATCAAGCTTTTGAAGAATGGCCAAATACGTGTCCAGAAGCTCAGCTTTCTGCTTCTGCACAACCAAATCGGCTTCATCCCTTATCTGTGAAGCGAGCATTAGAATCTTGTCTTGAATTATAAACCGAGCCGGAGCTATCTCAACTTCCACACGCTCAGAATTAAGAGGGATTACAGGAACTTGCTTATTCTGTGTAGTATTGGAATCAGAACGTTTTGTTATACTTCGTTTATTCCTGCAATTCACACATATGATACTCTCCTTGAACTGGACCTGGACACCTCCGCATTTACCGCACGGCTCGCTAATAAGCGATCCACCTTTTAATAGCAGTGCAGCAGCATTTTTTATATCTGCGGACTTATCTGATGCATCCTTTGGTTCTGTCGTCATACTATCGCTCCATATTATCTGCGGGCAATATTTCTATAAGTTTGTTTTTCTTAACTCAACTACGCGTAGTAATCGATAAATTTTTCTAAATGAGACGTAGCAGCTTGATTCTGGGATTTAGCGTCGGAAATAAAAAACCTCGGATCAATATCAATTTACAATCGGCTTCCCATAAGAATCACTTCGCATTGTTCACAGACCTTGCTGTCTATATTTGATTCTATGCTATGGTGAACATCACATATGATAAATGTGTATCGCATATAGTTGCACAGCTGAACGAATTTAGCCATGGTACTAGGTGTGTATGCTTTATTGGCTGCCAAATCTCTAGCGATATCATCTATCATTCGTCCTACTTCCTCTACAGCAGCGAGCTTGGTAGCGAGCTGTATATCCCCCCTGGTACCCCTTACATAATTACTTATTGCTGCCTGGGTAACACCAAGAACCTTAGCAACATCTTCCTCTTTGAGATAAAACTCTTTGATGAGCTTCCTTGCCAATATGGATCGTATTGCGGGTATTAATGATTTGGCCTCGATTTCAGAAGGTAATAGCATTAGCCTTGACTAATTTCTTTTTTTAAGCTATATAAAGATTCTTTGTGAGACATGGCGCATTGAGAGGGAAGTCCTTGAGAATTTACAGAAATTTGGTATATTTTTCATTTAATCACAAGGTCATAAGCGGATCAGCATAAAAGTGTAAAGATGATCTAGCGTAATTGTAAATCATTGAGAACGGCCCTCTTCGCTTGGTGCAGCGTTTATAGCAAATGACCTTGCCGCTGTTGCGATAGAACTTATTAAAACCATTGGTCCTTTTTTCATGAGTGCATTTGTGGCTTTACCGATGTATCTAATTGTGTGACCATGAGTGTTTGAAGTTGTTTTCTGAGTTCTCTTTAAGTTGTCGTAAAACCCATTCAAATTAGAAAAAACCCATTTATAGCCTGACGCAGAGTATGCATAGGACCCGACGTAACTGTTCTTGTTATGCTTTTCTTTTCTTGCACTATCCTCAGTGAGGACCCTATAGGCTTCAACTATTTGTATAAATTTTTGTCTAGATTCTTCAGAGTTTTTGTTCTTATCTGGATGATACTTTAAGGCCAACTCTCTGAAGGATTGCCTGATCTCTGCAGGTGAGGCGCTTGTACTCACACCTAGTATGCTATATGGATCTGTCACTTTGCTATACATATGAATAATAATCAATATAAACGTGTTCTATGGTTCGTAATTTCAATTTTCGACCTTTAGTCGCTTGAAAAATTCTGGTCGGTGTTAACTTGGTTAGGGACGCTTTTTCCATGCAACGATCAAGAATGCAAAAGGTATGATCATTATCACAGTGGCAATGAGAATAGGCTGCATAATGATGGGATCAAGTGGCTTTCCAGCTGCAATATATAATGGAAACGGGTAAATCCCAGAAGTAAAAAACCAGAGTGCAACGAATAACCCTATGAATGGAGAGTTGCGTTTAAGAAATCTATATGGAGGTTTTATGGTCCTTGCACATTTTACGCACCTATTCTTCTCTTGCATAAAGCAGGACGAACATACTTGCATATTGCAATATCCACAGGAAAGAGTTCCAAACCTTGATCCACAAACCTGACAATTACTTGTCAATAGTATAGCTTCGTATTAACTATGTATTTGTGTTTCCAAAGATGATCAGATTAGAGATTTTACCATTAAAGTCATCACTCAGAGATGAATCAATGGCAGTACAGGTTAGAGAATATTTCAATCCATCAATAAAAAATTGGATCTTGCTCCTGTCCTAAAGGTGTATAAGGCTGCCCTGTTCTCCAGTGTGGGGAGATTGACCAACAAACTTCCTCCGAAAGTGTCCTGATGGTCTTTTGGAAAGGAGTTCTATAAACCACGCTTCATGCTCAATTTCTTCTGCCATAATTTTTTGTGCAATGTCATATGTTCTAGGGTCTTTGCCTGAGGTCATATCACAAACTTCTCCCCACGATCTGATAGCACATTGTTCAGCTTCTAATAGTACTTTCAATATTGAGGTCAGATCTTCCCAATTATCTGGAAGATATGCATCAGGACAGCCAGCCTGATCCGCGAACTTTCTAATGTCTCGTGGCAGATTGCCTCCTAGTTCGTACAGCCGCGGTACCATCGCTTCAAAATGATTTCTGTCTTCTATACGTGCGTCCTCGACTATCTCTTTGATCCCCTCGCCCTCGAGTCCAGTACAATGCATTCGTAGGATTGTATAATAGTAATAAGTTGTAAATTCTGCCCCTACTCCTTTGGTAATTAATTCTTTTAGCCTTTCTATATTGACACCATTTTTCTCCAAAACCTCCAAGGCAACAATTTTTGGGACTGTTACTTTTGTATCGTTTGCCATACTGAAATGACAATGACAAGACTATAAAAGGGTTTTTCATACTCTGCAACTCAATAAGAGCTTGAGCTTCTTGCTTGAGATGATGTTTACTTTCGCAACAGCGGGCGCTGTTTATATTTTATATTTAACTCGCTTACTCCTCAAAAATTACGCGTAATTTCTACTGATCAGTAAGGATAATCAAGATTTTGCAGGTTCAAAACCGTGTGTAACTACTGGTCTATAAAATATACTCATAAAGTTATTCTATAAACTAATCAAATCTCGGTGATACTATGAGTGATCATTGTAGCTGCAGATATAATATAATGAAAAAGGTTTAGCACGACTTTTTGATCATCGGGCTAAATGGCGCAATCTAAACCGTGACCATGCTAGATTAAAGGTCTAGCCAAAGCCATATTCACTCCACTTACGGTCCACTAAATACCTCGTTTCCTCGTCCACTACAGCTAACTCTTGGGCTTCTCTTGTATATCCTTCGTCTTTCCACTTGATAGTTGCGTCTATACCCATCTTGGAGCCTAGGTTGGGCAAAGGTGAAGCAGGGTCCAAGGTATCTGTAGGGGTATTGTCAATTATCATTGTGTCGCGTTTCGGATCAGCCCTAGTGGTTACGGCCCACAACACTTCCCTTGTATTGTGCACGTCAATGTCTGGATCTACAGCCACAAGTATTTTGGTCAAGGAAAGCTGCCCCATGCCCCATAAACCCATCATAACTTTTTTTGCTTGACCTGGATATCGCTTTCGTACTGAGACTATAGCCAGTCCTTGGAACCAACATTCAGGGGGCATAGAAAAGTCAACTACTTCAGGCTGTAGCATCTGTATCAACGGCAAAAATGAGCGCTCAATAACTTTGCCTATGTATGCGTCTTCCAGAATTGGTTTGCCTACGACCGTAGTCAAGTAAATTGGATCGTGTCTTTGCATAATTGCAGTTAAAGTAAACTTAGGGAATAGCTCAGCCGGAGTATAATAACCAGTATGATCTCCGAATGGACCTTCCAGGACAACATCATTTGGAGATACATATCCTTCTAGCACTATTTCCGCATTTGCCGGTACTTCCAAATCGAGAGTAGAACATTTTACGAGCTTGATACCCTTCTTTCTGGTAATTCCCGAAAAGAGGAATTTGTCTAGACCTTCGGGAACTGGTGCAACTGCGCTAAAGATTGTAGCAGGATCCGCTCCTATAGCAACTGCTACTTCAATCTTCTTACTTGATTTTTGCATTATTTGGAAATGCTCAGCCCCGCGCTTATGTATCTGCCAATGCATTATGGCTGTTTTTTTGTCGATAATTTGCATCCTATAAACTCCCATATTTGGGACAGCGCTTTCAGGATGTTTGGTAATAACTAGGCCAAAGGTAATGAATTTTCCAGCATCCCCGACAAATGATTTCAAGATAGGCAAAGAATCAAAGCTTGCATTATCCGTTTTTATTATCTCCATAACAGGTCCAGAATCGACATGTTTAGGACCATAGTCAGCGATCTCTGAAAGCCTCGGCAACATTCTAAGCTTATCTAACCTACCTGGTGGTATTTTGAATTTAGTTAATTGCACTATTCTTCCTCCGATTTCTGTAAAATCGCTAGTGTCTAGAGCTATATGCAATCTAGCCATTGTTCCAAATGCGTTACCAAGAATCGGCATCGATGAATCTTGTACGTTTTCGAACAATATCGCCGGCTGAGATTGGGCATACATAGCCCTCCTCATGATCTCTGCAACTTCCAAATTTGGGCTTACCATTGCTCTAACCCTTTTTAGCTGTCCGGCATTGTCTAGTGCTTCTATATAGTCTCTCAGGCTTTCAAAAGGCATGAACGGAATGGCCCATCAAGGTAAGATAAGCTTTACCTACGTGGAATGCCTTGTATAGGCACTGATTGTACGAATATGAAAGTAAGAAATATTTCTGTTTTAGAATTCAGATCGAACGGACGCAGTTAGTGTATAAGTGATATGTGAAATAGAATTGATTTCGAAGCTTACGGTTTATGATATACCTAAATTAAGAATTGCGATTTGAGTACCAGATCTTAGAGGTCGGAAATGCTACAGGACCGAAGAGTTCCTGTATGATGGGTCAATCTTTCTTGTCATATGCGCTTAAGTAGCGAAATAGCATCACAATGACCATTGATCAAGCAGGATCTGAGTATATCCAGTCAACTAGACTCTTTTGAGGAAAAACAGGTCATAGTTGAGGACTGGCTAATGGATATATTTGTTGATAAACTCAGAAAGGCGTCTACTATACTGAGTAGTCAAGAAATTCCATTTATATTATATAGAAATATTATCGAGGAAAATGACACATGCGTACAGGAAGAAGTTGCTACGTTAACCGACAAGTATGTCGTCGTCCAAGTTTTTAGTTATGGAGGATTCATTCCAAGCACCTTTCAAAGGCAACGGGTATTCACTATTGACAGATTTACAAGGGTAATTCTGAAGAAAAACACAGCTTTGTTTTCTCAGTGTCTAGAAAGTCTTAAAGCAGCACTAGTATATTGACATAGCCACAAATTCGTTTTTGCAGTAGTTGTGTTCATAGTCACAACAACTCAGCTAGACCGCGTATGTGCGATGCATCAGCTTTTTAGGGTCGTGAACGTAGACATATCACATAAATAAGCACTCAATAAAAAAGACTAGAGGGATTGGCAATGATTCAAAATTCAAAAGCCAATGTTTAAAACCTAATTCCTTAAATGCCGATCATCTCTTAAGCTTTTCTTCTTTTGCTTCTTTTTCCAGGGCCTCTCTTAGCATCTGCATGTGTCTTTGCCTATCTTGTTTTATAGTATTCCACATATTGACCAAGTCAGATCTATTAGCTTTTTCTGCGTCTGAAGTGTATGTGTCAATAGTTGAGTACAAAAACTGGGCCTCCTTTCCAAGCGCGATGAGAATATCAAAGGTCGTGTTTTCTAGTCCAGTTGTTTGATGTTTTGTCGTTTCTGCCATATCCTTCGCATCACAATCGAATTAAAAAGAGTTATACGCTATTGCTCTATAATTCTCTTCTTTCTCCATCCCAGCGTCCAGCCGACCTATGTTTATAGTATACGCCAACAAGCAATAGACGATAGTTTAGCTAAACTGACATTAATAACAGATTAAATTAGACCACTCGTTACATCCCCGCGAAAATAGCTGCTCATAGTTGCTTATAGATATACTGTAAGGTGTTGAGCCTATTGAAAATGATTCTGGCTATTCTTAGCAGATTCCAATATTATAATTCAACTAGACCATGTTCGGATGTTCCTCTCTCGTATGCACATCTAATTCATCTTCTTCGTCGAATTTGCGTCCGCATACTCGACAGACCTTTGACCCTCCTAATCGCCTTCTTCTAAGTTCTCTTCCCCTTAAGTAATCAGCCATCCTCATCAAATATATACCCAAACCCCACATGATACCTCTTACACGCTAATTGTTTATATTGTTAGCTAGTACACGTTAGATTAAGTATTGTAATGTATTAATTTGTCTCTGTTCCTATGTTAGAGAGGGTAAGTCCCCAACAACTAAATGATGATATATACATACACACTTTAAAGTATAGCATGATCAAATTATTCCGAGCTTGGAAACCAAAGGGCAAAATGTATAGCTTTAGATGTTCGCAGTGCGGTACTGGATTTTTATCGAGCTATTATCTCGACGCACCTATATGTGGCAAGTGCCTTCAAAGGGCCAAATCACTTGATTCAACAGTTGATTATGATAAGACGTGTGACAAGTGTGGAAATTATGGAGTCATTTATGGTAAAAACCACTGCCATTCATGTTATTTTGGATTTAAAAGCAGTCAATCTCTTCAAGGATAGTGCGAAATGTACACTATGGTAGATCCAACTCAGGGTTTTCGTACTAGTGCATTTTATAAAATAGATTCAAAGCTACATAGTGATTAGCGAAATAGCGTTTCTCTCTATAATATGTGCAATTTTTCTGCACATCCTTTATGGTAATAGTGTCTGTTCATATGACCATGACTTACAATAGTGTCGGCATCACGGATCACCATTCTGCACAAATAGCAAAGGCCGTTTTGTTTGGTTTTAATGATACTAAGCATTCTTCTTGTTCGGTGTCCATTGCTGATAACAAATGAGCGTACCATTATTGTAATATTGGCTATTGTATTTTATTTTATCACTTTGTCTTATTGATTCTAGTCTATGTTATAATGAAATATCTTTATTTTTTTCTAGAAAGAAACATTATAGCTAAAGATAACTGATTGTTGTAACTAAGATTTTATTGAATATACTTACCATTAATGAACTACAAAGTTACCCACTTTAGAGGTATACATATTGCTATTTTATCAGAGGCAAACCTTTTTCTGTAAGCACACTGTTTAGAAGTTTCAGGTCATAAATACCGGACAATTCAGGCTGCTGACTGTTTCCTTTTGACGATAGAAAACCAAGTTCCAATTCATCTCTTGCAAATTTGAAGAGAGATTCTTTAATTGGGTCGTATGTGAACTCTATCCTTGAGAAGGCTTCTCGTAGTACATCTGTTTGGATAACCTTGCCTGTAAGCTTCTTTAAGGCGGCATTAAATTCCAAAAGAGCTTGATCTTTGTGGTTATTTATCCAGATCGTCTCATTCACATGCAGTGATAGGAATTTCTTCAAAGTTTCAGGGTTATTGTTTAAGTAGTCTGTTCTGGCAATTATATTAGCCGTAACAAACTTACCATCGGGCCAAAGATTCCTCTCATCTATGAAAATTTTTCCGTTAGCCTCCCTTTCTAGCATAGCTCCCCAGGGCTCAGGCACCCATGCGCCGTCTATTTGCTTTCTTAGAAATAACGTGAGAATGTCTTGCAGAGTGGCAGAGGTTACTTCGACGTCCCCTCCATTCTCTCTGGTATTGTGTCCGTTTCGCAATAAAAATGATCGAAGAGAAATATCTTGGGTGTTACCTAACTGCGGGGAAGCAAATTTCTTGCCAGAAAAGTCTTTAGACGAGTTGATGCCTGAGTCATTTCTTGTCACGAAAACCGCGCCGCCGCTTGCAGCTCCTGATATAATTCTAGGGTCTTTTCCACCGGAAACTATGTATCCATTGATGGCAGGATTGGGTCCTACGTATGCTATATCTATTTGATTTGCAAATAGTGCTTCTATTACAGATGGTCCTGCAGAGAAGACTAGCGGTTTGACTGTTATGCCCTCCTTCAGCAATTGTTTTTGAAAATCTCCATTTCCAAGCCCAATTACTGCCTGAGCATGATTCACGTTTGGGAAATAGCCTACTCTCAAACTAGTTGAAGGTGGACCGACGTTGTTGTCTGAGCTTTTAGGTGAACCGCTATAGAATAAGGAACTCGCAATTACACCAGCGAGTATAGCAGCCGATATTCCAAGACTTATCTTTGCATTCATTAATAACACCGACTACCTCATTTTCTATTCTATCAACATTATAGGATTGCGCTTTATTATTCAAATGAATGAATGCTTGCTACTATACTCTAATAGTTATTTTTGCTCATTTCCAGCGCTTCAGTACTGACACTAAATCGTTGAGCAAGTGGTTCACCTTTATGTGTGTGAGTTACGTCATAGGATCTATCACATTTTTTGCATATCCATGAAACCTGCTCGCTACATATAACACATAATGATATGGGAGTCAATGGACCTCCACATGCTTTACAAGATTCTTTATTATACATCCCTAGTGATTTTTTCCTCCTAAACGGAATCGTTCATTATAAATATTATAATTACTGATATAAATATTATACCTGATATGAAAATTCTTTATAAAAAATGTGGTGCTTGGGAGTTGAATCTTCTATTGCTTTTAGACAGTGTTATAAACAAATAAACGTTAATTGTATGTCGAGACGCATTGTCAAGGGATAAGAAAGTAGTCAAATTTCACGGAAACGAAGTAGAAGATGTTACGATCTTGTATTCAATCAGACATAAAACGAAGCCTATCGTTATGAGAATGGAGGAATTCAATGCATTGAAGGACGCTAGGTCATGTGAAAGTATAAACATCCAGGTCGTTGCTGAGTTTGTTACCATTACATTTTATAAACAGGAGAGCACTAACTCCATTATTAGCAGGGAACTGATACCCTTACACGCGACTGAACACATTTGGGTGAAAGATATCCAAGTAAGTTGAACCAGCTATCAATAGACTTCGCCAATGCTGTCGATCGATACAGAAAGCATTTTCTATTTTGCTACATGCTCATTTATGGATGCTTGCATCTCATCCTTGTATCAAGGTTTGAAAAGGTCGTCATGCTGACTGCGTCGTATTCTGCGTACAATCAGGACACAAAAATAATTAAAATGACCATATATGTATCGATAATTCTTTAACACGAATCCAATAGAAATGGATATCGCTCCGCCTATTATGAACCTCCAACCTATTATTCTAAAGCCCTCACCTTCTTCTTGTAATCCAACTGCCCCAGCAATCCATAAACATACAATCCCAAAAGAAACAATTATAATTCCTGCCGTTAAGAATGGCCTGAAGAGCGATTTCTTATCGTTTAGCGTCATCAGATATTTTAACATGCCTTTTATTAATTAAAGGATAGTTATACTATTCTATCGATATATTTTAGTTATTCTAATATATTGATATCAAGAATATGCCGAAGTTACTTACACATTATCAATCGTACAAGTATATGGAAAGAGCATATCAATCGCAATAAAGCATTAGCTTTAGCCAATCTTATGTCTGAGTAATAGGCAGTGTAACCTTTTTTGCATATGGAAATACAATAGTGTTTCCTGCCTTTTCTTACCCATATTCTAATGCTAATCTAGCAATTCTTAATATAAATACATACAAACACTATTCACTATCTGGCGTATTTTCGGGGTTTCTTGATGAAAATCCTTTTACATCCTTCTGAGCAAAAGTAGTATATATTACCTTTGTGGCTATACTCGACTGCAAGGTCTTTGTCCATTTCAATTCCACACACTGGATCAATAGACATCGGACCTAAAAGATTCTAAATTATATTTAATCATTACCGTTAATTTGGTACATAATAACCCTCTTTAAACCGAATGAAATTATGATATTCGGCATACGATCTTAATGGCCATATCCATTGTATACATAAATTAAATTCCATCATCTGCTTTTATGCCAATAACCAGATAACAATATACGCTCATTAATTCTAGTGATACTTTTGGAAATTGAAATTTTTAATTGTCCGTTTGGTCAAGCAGTGTTAACATAACTTGTCTTATTTTCCATACAAATTAGATCATGCATGTCTTATTCTTCAATCGAGGTTGTCTGTGATAGGTGTGGTTGTATTATTAATAAGATCATATCTTTAAAACCAATAAAGGACATCCTGCGCCCTATGAATGATAGATGTGGGGGCTGTGGAGTGCTTCTCAATCCATCGGAATTTTCAATTAAAGTTCAAAGAAAATAATGGGGTAGCTAGTCAATTTTGCTGCCCAGAGCTTCGAAATCTCTATTATTCAATGTACATTGCAATCCAGTGTATTTACTTTATCACATGCAAGGGGAAAAGACATCATCGTACTTATTTAGAAGTAATGCACTCTCTGGTGAATTGATCGTTGAATTTCGCTTTCGAACGCCATTCCACAATGCATACATACGTATATACCTAGTTGTTCGATGTCACCTTTTTTAAGAACAGCGATCTCAGTCTCATCGAGGGTGTTCTCTGAAATTATATAGTCATTGAGATCTCTTAGTCTAAGCCCCTCTTCTAGTATGTGCTTTATTTTTTGTACACTGTTTTCATTGTACAGTGTGATTATCCTATCAGAGGATTCTTTTTGGGACGAAACAAATCTCTCTACAATATCTAGAATGATAAGTTGTATGTTACTAGGGATATATGATAGGTCAATTTTCACAACCATAGTTATACAATTACGGACCGATCATTAAGTTTAATATTTTCCTAACATTTTAATTTTAAATTTCTGTCAATATCAGCTATTGCCAATCCTAGTACATTAATTCGTTTTGATAATAGATTTCTCATGTGTATATTTCAACATTAGAAAGCACGTACAATAATGATACCTGTCTTATAAATATGCCTAGATGGAATGCAGTTTGACTACACCCATCTAGGTCTTGTTCCCCATCGGTTTGGTCGATGTAAAAGACATATGGGAATATGCTAATTTAAATGTGATGACGAATACTACAGTATATATCATACAATTTTATAGGGCCGTAAATTTCGTACTGTGATCTAATGCGGTCACTGCCCATCAACTGCCTAAAGCCTTTAGAGAACTATGTATAAAATATGATGTTTAAAGAAATCGGAATTGTCTTGTAGTAACTTTGAATCTAATTTAAACAAACGACGTTCAACGAATACTTCATTATTCGAGTCAACTCCAATTGGATAGATTGCAGTAGGATTTGGAATAGATCAACGATACAATATGTAGCATGGAATTTATCAGGATTGAGTGATTTTCAATCGTCACGAATTACCTGAATCGTTGGGCAGTTCAAATCAAATTCAGTCAGGAAAGAGTTAAGCAAATTGATCGGTATAATAGGGATTTTATTGATAAATTTCACTCTTTCATAATGCAACGTTACCAGGATAGGAATTGCAGATGTTATAGTATTTGTCTGTTTTTGTAGTAAGAGTTCTGTTCTTTCTAGCTGCTTTTTGGCATAGGAAGAAATCGATGATACATTACTCCTTTTCCAGTGTTTGCAATCGATTACAATGGCACGCGTTGAATCAATACCGATTACATCAATTTCACATCGAGGCTTCCTTAAGCGGACGTTGGTCTGTGTTGTGTATCCGAATCTATGGAGTACCTCTACAGCCAATGCTTCAAAATCCCTCCAGGTTAACCCAGCTGATGCTCTTTCCATGTCACATCCAATTTGCAGAGCCATAAGCGCAGTCTTCAATCTATCTGATGGAAAGAACGTTATTTTCTCTTTAGACATGTAACCTACTCCTCTAAGGCGCATGTAATGCAGAACTTGCTTAGCGACATTCTTGCTAGAAATCGCAGAATCAACCATGAACTGATTGATATTGGTTGTATCATGACATGTTATACCTGATACGGCCTTGGCTAGCAATTCGGGATGCATATACAGAGGCTATAATAGAACGTATTTAACCTGTACTCTCTAGTGCAACATGATACTGTATAATTGGATAGTAGCCTACGATAACAATTACCAAAAATTTTAGACATATGAATAAATAATGTTATTCCCGTTCGTTGAGTTTTGACCGTAAGTAAACGAGAGGTTTACATGTCCTTGGTTCTTTCGCCAAGTATCGTGCATCTTCTAGAGTATCAAGATCTCGCATGATTCTGTGTGATAAAATTATCTTTATCTTGGCTCCGATCTTCTTCGCAGCATTGATGTGCATATTGAGACTATTGTTGTCGTAGTGCGAGTCGATTAGCTTTGGAGGTCTCCGTAACAAAATATTGGATCCATCATACCTTGCTGATGGACATATGATTAGGCATCTGTCATGATTTTTAGCAGCATTGCAGACCATATCTATGTCCTCAGATAGAGCTAATGGTAGATCCTGTGGCACCACAACTGTTGCGACAGCACCAGCCCGAATACAGTAGTCATTGGCCATATTCACTGCATTGTTTACACCAACGTGCTTGCCCTCATCCACAAATATCGCGCCATGGATTTTAGCTATTTTTTTGGCGCGTATGTCCGTCGAAATCACAACGATACAATCTAGTGTCCTTGCATTTTCAAGAGTTTGTAATGTATAGTCGAGAAGCAATTCACCCAATTTAACTCGATCACGGATATCAAGTAAAGACGCTAACCTTGATTTTCCTTTTTCAAATTGCTTTGCAGGCACGATGGCGAATACTTTCAACTTCAAAATCTTTTAAATTGCTTCAGCAGGTATAGCGCCAGACGGATTTCGTCATCATCATTCCTCATAATAATATCCGTTTCACATGGTTGGATGTCGAGCTTACTTATCTCAGTGGAAAGCTGATGGTCGCTTGCAGAAATGGCAAACTTTTCTATAAAATCAGAATAATATCTTGCAACCCCGAGCGGGGAATTCTGAACACTCATAGCCTTCATATATTTTGCAGCGGGTCCGCTTATAGCCTCTTTACCGATAATGGGAGAAACTGCTATAATTTTTCTCCTTTGATCTATAATCTCTTTTCTCATACCTTTTACTGCTAGGATGGGTCCTATACTTGTAATTGGATTACCTGGTGCAATAACGACAATTTTCGACCTTCTCAATGCATCAATCGCTTTAGGATTCACGCGAGATGTGTGTGCACCGTCATAAACAATATTGAGGACATTAGGTTGTGCACGATATTTTACCCAGAATTCTTGAATATGCAAGATTCCTTTGTCAGTGACTATCTTTGTTTCCATCCGATTATCCGATGCTGGAATAACCTTTGCCTCTATGCCATATTTTTTTCTCATCCATTCAGTAATTTCAGACAGTTTTTTCCCATCCTTAAGCATGCCAGTTCTCAATAAATGAGTGGCTAGATCTCTATCGCCGATTTTAAACCAAAGTTTTTCTCCCAACATATCCATTTGGCTTAGGCATTTGAACGAATCATTCCTTATGCCCCATCCTTGTTTTTTGTCAAGCAAATCAGCCAGACCGTAAATTACAGTATCTATATCTGGACAGATGTACAGACCATAAAGCCATATATTGTCAGCAACATTTGATATTACCGTAAGATCCTTAGTTTGTGACGCAAGACCACGAACTAGTTTAACCGAACCACTTCCACCAGCCAAAACAGTAATCAAAGACGGTTAAAGATTATCTAGAAGCTACAATCTATAATTTTCGGCTTGCTTAACATATACGATTTAATATGCTTCTTTTAAATAGAAAAGTCCTTTACATAGCGGCTATGATGGATGGTTCTCTTTCTATGCTGGTGAGTATAGGTTGATTATAGACCAAGTACTGAGTAACTAAACACGGCAACTGTTCTTAAAAAGTGATTGAGCATACAACTACAAAACACGTCGAATTTGTGGCAATAACGGCGTTTCCGAGGAAGTTTTTTTGCCAAAAGGAGCTGACGAAACATAATTACAAATACAGCAAGCCATAAGCCAAACCAAGTCCTTTAGAGAGTAATTTTTTCTAATGATTGTCATCATCACATGGTGAGTATTTTATGCGATGATCTCGATCATATCACTTGAATTTGAGCAGTATGCGATTACAAAAACTTTGTCGGTAAAGGGAATATTTTGAGGGTAATAATTATCTTTCATTATCTTAAGAAAGATTATAAGCAGGATTCATT
>JBKPMK010000332.1:0-1030 GCA_046732115.1 Thermoproteota archaeon | reverse complement strand
TTTTTCGCCCAAGACAAGGAGATATAGTTGTAGATGTCGGTGCACACATAGGCAAATACTCCATAATAGCTTCAAAATATGTTGGTCAAAATGGAAAAGTTATAGCTATTGAAGCTCATCCAGGAAATCTTGAAGTGTTAAACCGTAATATCAAACTGAATGGATTAACTAACATTATTGCATTAAACTATGCTGTCTATTCAAAAGAAACAAAGATTAAACTTTATTTACCTGGCGAAGAGTCACATTATACTATATATAATACCATAATGAGCAGTAGGCGAAATGCTAGAGAAGATAAATTTGTAGAAGTAAATGCCAATACATTGGATAAAATACTACAGCAAAATGGAATTAGTGATGCAGAAGTTAATTGGATGAAAATAGATGTGGAAGGAGCTGAGCTTGAAGTACTCAAGGGAGCCTCTAACATACTATCAAAAAGCAAGAATATTGCGATATTTCTGGAAATTCATAATATAGAAAAAGGTAAAAATCTTTATGAACCGATCATGGGTCTATTGGAGATACATAATTTCAAAGTAGAATTTGAACATACATACGACAGTGGAGAAAAACATGTTATTTTACATAAACAAACGTAAGTACTTTACTTTAATTAACATTATAATTATTCAAAATACTCCGTTGTTATTATAATAACCAACTAATTTTGCCAGCGTTATATGATCAACCAAGGGCTTTAATTAAATATATTTGAATACAACAACAATTTCATCTGATTGCTGCATATGGCACAAGTTTATCGAAATGCACATGTGAAATGAAATGAGTATTATTATTGTCTTGTAGTATTCCGAACATTCTGTTGATGTATATAAATAACCACTTTATTGGTAGTATATGAATTAGCATCAAAAGTTAACACTTTATCTGCACCATACAAGTATTTCTTAATTGATTTGTCTACCATATTATGACTTAGTCTACCTATCAGAACTGGATCAGATACCAGAAGAACTTTTTTAGTTTTAACTGAGACCGGACTATCATAATAGTCAATACTATC
>JBKPMK010000331.1:0-24857 GCA_046732115.1 Thermoproteota archaeon | reverse complement strand
AAATTCAATAGACTTAATTATTTTTGGCTATTACCATGTATATTGCAATTTGTCTGGTAAAAAAATACATAATGATGAATATGCCACAAGAATCACGAAATACCAAGGTTCACTCATGGTTAACATATGTGATATAGAATTAATAGGATCAAGATTACAGGAAGGGGAGCTTTTAATCGATATAACAAAGGAATATTTTCAACAGGAAATAGTTGAAACAATTCAAGCTGAAAAACTATTACGAACCTGCTCTATAGCCAATTTGGTTGGAGAAAGAATTGTGGGTCATGCTGTACAATTGAAGCTCGCAAAAGAACGAAGCATACGGAGAATTTCAGGTGTTCCATTTTTGATGATTTTCAAATTTCATCATAAATATTAATAATAGGGAAAGCATAAGGGCTGAATCATATACTATTGTTTGAAGAAATCGAAGAAAAGGATGTAACAACTCAACAACGAAAAGTGATGGACAGAGTAGATAGGAGATTATATAGACATGAGCATGAGAACAGGTTTCTTTTAAAGAGATCCGAAGACTACAGGGTAGTTGACGACGTATTTAACATCCCTACTCTAAAGGTTATCAATGAAATGATTAACCGTAACGTCTTAGGTTATATCAAAGGTCCCCTCGCATCAGGGAAGGAGTCAAAAGTCTACCTTGCCTTAGATAAGAATCGCCAAAATTTTCTATCAGTAAAAATATACCTTACCGTCAGTGCGGAGTTTAGAAAACGTCTTCAATATATAGCGGGCGATCCTCGTTTTTCCTCTAGCAAAAAAGGATCGCGAAACTTAATTTCTATTTGGGCCAAAAAGGAATTCAAGAATTTGCAAACTGCTTATGAAAACGGTGTAAATGTCCCAGCTCCGCTAAAAGTACGCCAAAATGTTCTAGTGATGGAGTTTATAGGTGACGATGTTAGCGGAATCCCATGTCCTACCCTCCTAAATTCGAATTCCGTCACGTCTAATGACTATAACGAAATTATTGCACAGATATCAAATCTTTATCAAAAAGCTCAATTAGTACACGCAGATTTATCCGAATATAATATATTCAAGTGTCCCAAAGGGAGGATTATATTGTTTGATTTTGGTTCGTCAGTAAATATTAAACAGCCTAATTCACGTCAATTTTTAACACGAGACATTGCCAATATTAATACCTTCTTCAGAAAGCGGGGTGTCAAAGTTTTAGGTGTGGAGTCAGCCGTTCACAAAATTACCGGTGAGAACAAGTGAGTTTCCAACAGATAGTGAAGGTTCCGAGAGATCGCATAGGAGTAATCATTGGTAAGAATGGTAAAATAAAAGGAGAAATTCAGGACAAATGTAATGTCTTAATTGAGATAGATAGTAAAACCGGTGATGCAATAATTTCTTCGCAGTCAGAACCAATGTCTACAAGAATGGAGCCCTTTAAGGCTGTAGAAGTGATCACAGCCATTTCCAAGGGATTTTCCCCTCGACGCGCGTACAGGCTAATTGATGGAGACGAGGATACGCTTCAGTTAATAGATCTAAGAGATTATGCAGGCAAGTCTTCAAATTCGATGGAGAGAATTAAAGGCCGAATAATAGGTGAAGAAGGCAAATCCAGAAGGACCATTGAGGATCTGACGGGCGCCTATATCTCAGTATACGGTCATAGTGTTGGACTAATAGGAAAGTCCGACCAGATCAAGATTGCTTCGGATGCAGTTACTATGCTTTCAAAAGGAAAGTCACACAAAAGTGTATACAGTATGCTGCAAGAGGGCAGAAGAAAGGCTAAAATGGATAGAATGCGACTATGGGAAGACAATAATTTTCCAGTTCCAAGCTGAATCTACGGGCATTTACTCGTTTCTCCGCCCCCCCATCTTCTAAATAAATTATGCTCAATTCCAAATTGATCCAGAATCTTTCCTACTATGTGCGTTATGAGGTCGTCAATTGACTTGGGCTTATGGTAAAATCCAGGCATTGCTGGCAACAATACTACTCCCGTCTGCGCTAGGTTTATCATATTTGAAAGATGTATTTTTGAGAGAGGTGTCTCTCTTGGAACAATTACGAGTCTCCTTGACTCTTTAATGCACACGCCTGCGGACCTTGATATTAGATTATCTTCATATCCATTTGCTACGCTTGAGAGCGTTTTCATGCTGCATGGAACTATGAGCATCCCATCAAATTTGAAAGAGCCGCTTGAAGTAGCAGCAGCCATATTATCGTTGTTGTAATAATTTGTTGCAAGCGATTTAACGTAGTCAAACGTTTTATCAGTTTCGATGCTAATATTTCTTTCACCCCATCGGCTAACAATTAAATGAGTTTCTATCTTCAACTTCTGAAGGGCTTCTAGCGTTTTGATGGCGTATATAACACCAGAGCCGCCTGTTATTGCTACTACTAACCGCATTAATTCAATAGCAATTTCCTCTCGTAGTTATTTAATATGCCGATATCTTTGACTCGAGAAGCATTTATTTATTTATTTATTATCCTAGAACTTTAGACATGATTACAGTTTTTGGAACTATTGCCTTAGACACGACGCGCACGCCATTTAGGACTCAAACAAAAATCATGGGAGGAGCGGCTACTTATGCATCACTTTGTTCGAGTTTATTTACTCCTACTTCCATAGTTGGAATTGTAGGCTCTGACTTTCCAATCGAATATAGGAGCATTCTTGATTGTCGGGTGGATACAAAAGGAATAATTACTAGAGAAGGCGGCAAAACGTTCCATTATGATTCATCATTTGATTACGACCTTTACCACAGAACAGCAAACAAGACAGATTTAAATGTCATAGCAGGTTTCGAACCTGTAATACCCGATCAATATGTCGATTCTGAATATGTATACCTGGCTAACAACGACCCTATCCAGAATATTAAGATATTAGACCATTTTTCAAATCCTGAGTTAATAGTATGTGATACTATAGAATATTGGATTGTCAATCAAAAGCAGGATATAATAAAAATGATGAGTAAAGTAGATGGTGTTGTGATTAATGATGAAGAGGCTAGACTATTGTGCAAGACAACTAACCTGATTAAATGTGCAAAGATGATAATGTCGTGGGGGCCCTGGTTTACCATAGTTAAGAAAGGAGAACACGGTTCACTATTAGTTAGTGGTGATATAGTGTTCCCTGCTCCTGCATATCCAATAGAAGATATTGTAGACCCTACAGGAGCAGGAGATTCATTTGCAGGTGGCTTTATGGGACACATAGCCAAGAACAATAACGTCAATGTTAATACGATGAAGGAAGCTGTAATTTACGGAAATGTTATGGGTGCATTTGCAGTCGAAGGGTTTGGTGTAGAAAAGCTACTCGGTATTACTAAACAAGATGTTCAAAAGAGATACGAATCCTATCGTGACTTAGTTAAATTCTGATTCAGCGTACTAGAATAGGCTCTATATTATAGCAGCCAATTTTAGATTTTCCATTGGGCTATAGAAAGCTCTTTCAAAAAGCAGTGCAGTGTTTTAAATAGCATAGAAAAAACTAGATGTGATGTCATTATTTGCTAATCCAATGGCGATTATAACCTGTACAAAATGAATACCTTACAGGTCGCACGTAATGTCGGTTTTACAATATATATGCTCGAGGATCGTACAGAAATAAACCTTATGTCAGTACTGAGAATATACGTAGCGAATTAAGAATGCTTGTGCATTGCAGATGATAGAATGCCTAACATTCAATAAATAGCAATGGTTGTGTATATCATGGACTACCAAAGATTATGTGAGCGAATCTTTGCTTTGCACGATGATATACGTTATGCAGGTATAGTGGATGATTCAGGATTGCTGATTGCTGGCGGAATGCGCAACGGAATTGATTCAATCGTAGATCAGAATAACGAAGAATTGTATCTGGCACAGACTGCGCTTCGCAAATCAATGAGACAGAGATTTGATGGAACAATGGGTAAATCAAGATTTGCTTATGTGGAACGCGAAAAGATTTCTATATTGACGCTTTACATGAATAAGAATACAGTCATTGTCACTATGGAGCCTAACGTTGATTCACATACGGCAGTAGATATCGCGCAAGACGCGCTAGAAATCTTAAATGACAATATAGAAACCGCCCATTAGAGGATCTATTAATTCGACTCGCAGTAGTTATCTTTTGTTTTTCGATCGCAAATGCCGTCTCCCACGACATTTGCACTGGGTGAGGTAAATTCACATTTAAATTTACAGTGGGAAAAATTGTTATTTTTTTAAATTATGCATATTCTCGAGGTCCTTCTTAAATAGATCTAGTTCGGCTGGAACAGATATATCTATGAAATCCTTAAGGGATAGCGGCTTTCCAGTTTTTTCTGATATAGTTTCCTTCTTTTTATTCCACACCCTAGAATTAAAGTCTACTATGATTCTTGTGTACCCACTCATCTGTGGATATTCGTGTAGCGATTTTGGCATTGGCTGTAAGTGGATACTTTTAGCGGAATATATCGTCGTCCATAATTCTTCTGTGATAAATGGGCATATAGGTGCCAGCAGCAACAAAATCGTTGTGAGACATTTATGCAATGCAAAGACAGCAGATGTCTGTCCAAGTTTATCGCTATTATCATAAAATCTAGATTTTACCATTTCCATATAGTGCGATGCGAACAAATTCCATGTAAATTCTCTGATCGCATTTGCTGGAATAAAGAAGTTAAAGTTATCAAATCCCATTCTGCATTCATCAACGAGTTTTGATAGTTCTGCCATAATCCATCTATCAGATGAAGCTAAATCACTGGGCGGCTCAGGCCTAATATCAAACGAAGAAATAAATCTAGCTATATTCCATAGTTTTGATAAAAATTTCTGTGCACCTGCAATCCTCTGTTCTGAGCATCTAAAATCATAACCTAGATTGCTTTCGCTTGCAGACCAGAATCTGAACGTGTCTGCTCCATATTGGTTAATAATTGGAAAAGGGTCAATCACGTTACCTTTGCTCTTGCTCATTTTTTCTCCCTTCTCGTCTATACCGAATCCCATAATCCAGACATGTGACCAAGGTTGCTGGCCTGTTAATTGAAAACACCTAAGCATAGTATAATGAAGCCAAGTTCTTACTATATCCTTTCCTTGTGGCCTCATTTGAGTAGGGTATGTGAAACTATTTAACTTTTGGTCCCTTCTATACTTTGTAATAAAAAGCGGGGTAATGCTAGAGTCCATCCAGGTATCAAATGTTCTATCTTCACCAATAAAGTCGGCTTTACCACATTTATTGCATCTCTCAAAGGGTGGCCTCTCTTTCCACGGACGATAGTATTTGCCCGGTTCTGGAAGATTTGGAGTCATACAGTTATTGCAGTACCAAATTGGTATCTCTGTGCCGTAAAATCTTCTTCTTGAAATGGGCCAGTCGATCGCTATCGAGTCTAACCAACTAAGAAGAATTTGTCTATGCATTTTAGGATAGAATTTGATTTTGTTTGCCAAATCTCTCAAGCATGGAATATAATCCAGCTGTTTTAGATAAAAATCTTGTAAAGGAATTATTTCAACAGGAGTTTTGCTACGTTCACACAATGGAGTCCTATGCATTATATTTTCTTCCTTTTCCAAAATGCCGGCATTCCTTAAATCTTCAATTATTTTTGTTCTTGCTTGATTTATGCGTAAATTAGCGTAGGATCCAGCTTCGCATGTAGTCCTTCCATTTTCATTGATAGATACAATTTCTTTCAGTCCCAGCTCTCTGAAGATATGCACATCATTTTGGTCTCCGTAGCTGCATACCATCACCACGCCTGAACCAAACTCGGGTTTTGCTGTGTTATGCGGCACAATCTTAACTTCTCTATTAAATATAGGTATTACTGCAGATCTTCCGTGCAATTTCAAGTAGCGTTCGTCTTTTGGATTAACTATTAGGACCTGACATGCAAAAAGCAGTTCAGGTCGTGTCGAAGCAACTACTACACTACTTTCTGTACCTTTGATCTTAAAGCGCATATAAATCAGCTTTGTAGGAATAGCGTCGTACACGACTTCTTGATCCGCTATTGTGGTTCCACAGTCTGGACAATAGTTATTCGGTCTATTTGCCAAATATATTAGATTTCGGTTCCATAGCTCGATAAACGTACTCTGGGTTAAGGACCGAAATTCTTCCGAATCAGTACGATAATATTCCTTAAAGTTGGCACTTAGACCCATACGCTTCATTATAACTACCATCTCAGATTCCAAATCATTTAGAGCAACTCTGCAAAGGTCGAGAAACTTATCTCTGTTTGTTTGACGCATTCTAATTTTGTATTTTTTTTCAGTGTAGATCTCAACTGGCAAACCATTCCTGTCAATTCCCAAGGGAAACATTACGTTGTATCCCATCATCCGAGCAGTTCGAGCAATCATGTCTATTTGCACATAATGAGCTGCAGCTCCTATGTGCCAAGGCCTTCCAGATGGGTAGGGAGGAGGTGTGTCGATCACAAATGGGTTTTGATATTCTACAGAAAATTTATAAATATCTTGCTGCTGCCATCTTTCCGAGATAATCTCTTCTATTTCATGATTCCAGGATTTAGCTACGATTCTAGGTTCCATTTTTTGTTTTCTCTACTAGCACATTTATACGGTTATTAACGTTCACATATAGCTTATTAGATAATTAGCGTGTGATATTGAGCATACTAATAGTGCTGTATAGCACGATCGTCATCATGTTTCTAAAGAGCAGTTAATATTGAAACAATAGCCATTTAAGAAAAGACAGGATCTTTTATACCCAAAGACCTAAACGCACCGAACCTCTGAGAACACGGATAACATTGTCCGCAATGTGTTTCTCCTTCATTGTAACAACTCCATGTCAATTCTAATGGTACTTCCATTTTGAGCGCAAGACTGATCACCTTTTGTCTGTCCATATTCGACAATGGCAGCAATATTGTTGGTGTATTGCTGCCAATTATCGGATGTCCTTGTCTTAAAAGAGCATTTATCTTTTTGATATACCCTTTTGTTGCATCTTTGAAAAATTCAGCATCTTGACTATTATGTCCTCCTATGATCCATTTAATATCCAGAAGTTCTGCGTAATGTGCACATATCGAATAAAATATCATATTCCTCGCAGGAATGTATGATGGTAGCCTTAGATCGGACTGTTCTTGTAAAAGATTGCGCTTGTAATAATCAGAGTATTCCTTAATAAAAGGAACGTTGACTTCCAGTAAGTTTGTAACAGCTGCTCTTCTTGCTAACTGAACAGTAGCCTTCTTTTCATTCTTAAGTCTTCCATAATAATTAAATGTAATGGCTGCAACTTCAGAAAATTTCTTTTTGGCCCAATAAAGACACGTAGATGAATCTACGCCACCAGAAAGCATGACAAGTGCTTTTTTTGATTTGCCCATTATCTAACCTAGTCTAATCTTTCTATCTTACTTCTGAGATGATGTGAGATCCTTTATTTACGCCTTCGTAAACATATACACCTAGCGCCTGTACATTTGATGGCATTTTAGGAGCAAGCAGCTTTATTATCTCAGTTGATAGGGTTTCCACAGTGGCCTCCCCTCTAAGAAGAAAAGTTGTCATCTTGGGTAACTGGAGATCAAAATATCCTTTTGGCCCTTCGAACGCCACGTAATAATGTGTATCGTCTTCTTTTTTCAAGTACTTCTTGCTGATGAAGAATTTGTGATCAATTATACCCAATGTGTCTTTGATTATTCTCTTGGCTTCTCCAAAGTCTATCACCAGATTATCTTTCATTTCACCAATAATCTCAACCATGATAGTAGAGGTATGTCCGTGTAGAATAGAGCATTTTTCTACAAGGGGGAGAATATGTGCATAATCAAAAGCAAGAGAAGGATCTTCTATGAATATAGAACCGGTCTGACTATCACCAAAATTGAAGAAGAATAATGATTCGAGTTCGTTAGTTCTACCTGCGAATCTTGAATGACCAAATGCAATAATTTTTAGATCAGGAACAGTGCTCTGCATATTTTTGAATTTATCGATGTCGGCATCAGAATCTATGATCTCTATATATAGATCGCCAACCTTAAAGTCAACTGTGATGTAATCACTATCCCTAATGTGAACTTTTACATCGTATTCATATTCATGTCCCAAATAAGACAGGAATTTTGAAACTGCATGCTCAGTTCTACTTCGCAGTAAATTGCCATGGCCATCAATATATCTAATATCTCTATCAAGCTCAAATCTTTCCATCTAAATGATTCTTCACCAAAAATTACAACAGATTTTACATATAATCCATTTCTATATATACTATTGGAGTTTATATGGCTAACGCTCAAGCACTAAAATTTTATATACGATATAGTAATCGAAGTAAAATGCAGTTTATATATACATAGTGAAAGCCTGAATAGCACGCATGGCCTGATCGTTAGACAATGACTGTACCCGCAAAATGTGAACTCATCTGTGGACAATATTTACTGTAAGCTCTGGCAGTATTGAAAAACTTACGATTTTTATATGCAGCAGAGTGTACGACAATTGATGCTATCTAGTTTAGAGAAAGCATTGTTTACTACAGTGGCAGAGTCTGCGGATACTGATTCCCCAGTAGCAGTTGCTTTCTCCGGCGGTCTAGATAGCACGCTACTAGCAAAAATTTGTAAGGATCTCGGGTTTGAAGTCACTCTATTGACTATAGGATTTTCGCATTCCCATGACTTAGAATTTTCAAAGGTAATTGCCTCAAGGATTGGATTGCCACAGAAGATTTACATATTGAATGAACAAGAATTTTGCAAAGTTTTATCACATGTGAAGCAGATAATAGACTGCGATAATGTGTCCCATATCGAAAACTGTATTGCATATTTCCACATTGCAAAGTTAGCTAATAAAAGTGGCTTCCAACAAATTTTGACTGCAAATGGTTGTGATGAGTTGTTTTGCGGTTACAATGAATATAGGCTGGTTTACGGTCGGGGAAGAAGGTATATAGCAAAACTAATGGATGAAAAAATCATAAATGAGTTGGAGCTTATGAACGAGATTGAAACCGCAACTAGTGGAATGGGAATAAATTTGAAAAAGCCTTTTCTAACAGAGAAATTCATCTCCTTTGCCAAGAATATCGACATTGATCAGAAGATAACTGGTTCTAATGACTTTGTTCGGAAGCGCATCTTAAGAGAAACAGCGCTTTCTATAGGTGTTCCAGAAGAATCTGCCATGAAACCAAAAAAAGCAATTCAATATGGTACAATGATTCACAAGAAATTTATAATATACACCAAATCATCATATGAGAAGCTAATCTAGACACTGGACGCTCACAGAAGATCTACTAGCGTAGTATAACAAGTGTCCCAAATAGGAGGTATAGCTAGTTACTGAGGGTTGAGTACCTGAGTCCAAGGTAATAATTTACCCACGTACCTTTCTATTACGTGGATAACTTTCTAGTAATTAATTGGTACTACAACAACTTAACGGATGACCGTCAAGCGAATTTCACAATTGAAGTTTCTTTTGCATATATAAGTTTTTCATTTTATTTAGCAAAAAAATTAACATGACTACTGACGAAATAGATATTAATGCTTCAATCGAAGATACGATTAGCCTACCATATCCATTTCCGAGCAAAATACGATCCACCATAGGTACAACAAAAACTAGGAAGGCTGATTCTACTAAAATTATTATCCACATCATTATAACAAAGCCAAAAAGCCCCGTTAACCTCATTCCATAGATTATGTATCATGATAAATAAAAATGAAGACGAAGCCACATTTATCGAAACATAAAAGGGACAAGAATTGGGCTTAGCATATGTGGATTCAACAAAAGATTTGTAGTTAGAGAATTCGCTGAAGGTTAGCTTGCGATGTTTTATTTAGCATTAGCATATTTGTAGGTAGATTCTAATTTATTATGATCATATTGTTGTCCTTTTCTTTTGTAAGGAAGCAATATTGAATAGCACTATTGTTCCTTTTTGGACTTGTTGAAAGCCGATTCCATAGAATACCTACGAAGCTAATTCACTCCAGTGAATTGGGATCGAATAACTTTTTTACTTCCTTGAAAAGTGAAACAATCTCACCAGTATACATATATTCGATATATCTTGTTCTAGCTAGCCCGTCGCCGTGTTCTCCTGTAATAGTTCCACCAGATCGGATTACTCTGTTAAAAATATCCTCAGCCAAATTTTGTATTAGATCAATCTCAGACTTGGAGTTGACATCCACCAGTGGTCTCGTATGCAAGTTGCCATCTCCTGCGTGACCATAGATTACATAGTTCAGTTTGTAAACATCATATATTTGTTGTAGATATTGTGTGTATTCATATAATAAATATGGGCTGAACACTGTATCTTCTATTAGTCCAATTGGTTTTCTGCTACCAATAGTTAATTTCATTACACGGTTCAATGCATTTTTTCTCGCCTGCCATATCCTTACAATACTTTGTTCATCAGCTACGCTTTCTATAAGCGCACATCGATAAGACAATTTGTTCAAACACGACTTGAAATTTGTTTCGATGTGGGTTAAGCTATCTGCTGCGAATTCTACAAATAGCAAACAATCAATACTACCTGTTACCGTGTTATTATTCCCTATCCCTTGTGTCGTTTCCCGAAAGGAAAAAACAGAACGATCAAGCAATTCAAGAGCAGTAGGATTGAATTGTAAAATAAGCGGGACAACGTATATTGCAGATAACAAATTTTCAAAGCCCAATACTAGCATATGACGGTATGCTGGGATGTCTATGATCTTCATCTTAGCATAAGTCACAATCCCTAAAGTACCTTCAGATGCAGCAAATATCTTCTCTGGAGAAAAATATTCGTCATTGATCAGTGCATCTAACCTGTAGCCGCATGAATTCTTCGACACCCGTGGATAATGTTTTTTTATTGCTACAGAGTGACCGGATATCAATTCAAACAAACTTTTCAATAACCTCCCGTTTGCGTCGTTGCCTAATTCTCCAATGGCGTTGTGTCTAATATCTCCAAGCAATCCAAAAGTACCATCAGGATAGATGACTCGAATTTCTTTTAGAAAATCTATTGTACTACCGTAACTCAAACAATGAGATCCACTTGCATTATTTGCAATCATTCCTCCTATCGTGCAGTAATTAGTGCTTGCAGGGTCGGGGGGGAGAAATTTTCCTTTCTTTTTTAATTCTCTACCTAAAACGCCCTTGACTATGCCGGGTTCGATTATGACATAATCATCTGCAATTTCAATCACCTTATTCATATATTTCGTACAGTCAATGAGCACACTATCAGACAGGGACTGACCAAGGAGACCGGTCCCGGCTCCCCTTGCTGTTACAGCTACATTTTTCGAAAAACAGTATCGACATACCTCTTGTACATCATATTCACTTTCAGGGCACACTATCAACGATGGTCTTATTTCGTAATTGCTTGCATCGACAGAGTATATTTCTCTACTCCAGCTGTCAGATAGAATTTCACCCTTAGCTATACGCTCCAAATCATCCTTTATCTCCATTTACCATCCTTATACCGATGGCATAGAAATTATGTTTTATTGTAGTGCACAAATGACTTCCATTATGATGTCATCATGGAAACCCTTCAGTTTGGCACGGGATACTGCTGATGGAAAAATCTCCTAGATGAATCAAGCATAACCGTCGATTTAAAAGCTGAATTATAGTTTATGGATCGTCTCCTGAACATGCATTCAGACCGGAGCATTTACTTCCTGGTCTGAATCAATCGCACTTTTCAAAACTCCGAAATACACATAATGTACGTATCACCCGGATTGATGAATATCAACTCTAATAAAGCACGCAGAATGGAAGTACATTCAAACTCTGCGTCCTTGTCGTAATAGATTATATTGGTATTCTGGATGCAATAGCTTCATACTATTGAACCAATGTGAGATCCTTTTTACTCTGCACCGACGAGACCCAAAAGATCAAACCCCTCAGTAGATTTTTCCTTCAGCTCAACTATCGAGATCAAATGACCGTCTGGGTCGAGAATAATCGTGTGCTTGCCAAATGGTTCATTCTTTGGCTGTTTAAAGAATTTCACCTTCTTCTTCTTCAACTGTTTGACAGAAGAATCCAGGTCATTAACCATAAATCCTATCAACATACTTGATCCGGATTTCAGTTTGTGTTTCTTCTTGGCTGGATGCAAAGCTAGGACAGTTCGATCATGGAAGAATTCGGTCCAGTCTTTAGATTGCCTTTTAACGGGTAACCCGAGCACATTCTTATAAAAATTAATCGATCTCTTCGCGTTAGAGACAAGTAGGACCACAGCGCTTATCCTTCTAAATGACACACAGAACACCACCTGAATTTTATCTCTTCCGAATTAAGAACTTATCTGTGATATTAAGATATATCAACATGAGTAGTCTACTGTATTTCCAATGTAATAAGTAGCACCTACAATAGAGCATTTAATAACGTAGCTGTATAATAGCACGGATATTTCAATAGCATTCGATATTTATGTATATGTATATATCCAGTCATTTGTCGACTGATATCACCTTAGAAAACCATTCAGCTGAATCGATCGTTGAGATAGTGTCCACTTAACACATTGAAGCAATTGTGGATGGTTTTTATTATATTCTTTCTAAAGAAAATTATTGAGATTTGTCGAGTAAGAAGTTATTTTTCATTTACGTAGCTAAGGATAAAGAATGGCAGACAAGGCGAAATGAGGATTGGGATTATGTCTATTCTATGTCTAGATTTTATCATTGGTGGATCAGACGTCATTTCCATATAGATTTCAACGTAAATGCGGACATCTTACCAGTTATTCCTGGAAAAATATTTGATAGAATGTCACTGGATTATCTATTGAGGGACCACACTCAAAGAGGAAAAGGAATTTATCATTTCTATTTGGCATATTTTAGCCCCTTTTGGACGGATTGTCAAACGGAAGGATATTCTAGTGACAACTTTGGCATGGTTTACTGGAAAAGACCATCTGCTGATACATCGCAAAGTGAGCGCGCTAGATTTTTCGCAGAGAACAACTGTACTAAAATATCACACTTACTATCCCATGAGGTCATGAGAATGAAAGGCAAAAGTAGAAAGGAATATTTAGATTTCATACACGATCTATGGCATCGGCATATCGAAAATACTCTAGATTTCAACTACTATAATGACCGCTTTGTCAAGGTATCTCAAGGTAGTCCATATCGTTTTGCGACTTTAGACACTAGTCAAATTTCATCTTTATAATAAGAAACAAATGGAACCGGGACAAAGATATAGATATTGGAATTAAAACAGATAGAAAAATCAGGAGCAATTTTCTCAACAATCGGACTGGCGCTGCTTATTATGTTTATAATGGTTTTATTGATATTTCCTATAATAAAAGAATGTCAAAGACCTCTAAGACCATATGAAAAATGCCAATTCTATTCTACTGCGCCGGATTCGATCCGATTTATAGTTAAACCCTTATTTTTGTCATCTGCTCTAATCATAATTGCTATAGGAGTAGGTACTACTAGATTTGCTGTATGGTATCAGTATAAAAAAATGAAAACAAATCTGTAATATATATTCGTAATTTTAACATCATTGGGTAAGTAACAGAAAATAACCAAGTCGATGCTAATTTGAGGAGTCAGTTCACTGCATTGGATAAGCGGTCTCACAAATGAGGAGTTATAGATCTTAGAGGAATCATTAGACGTTGAATCCAATTAAAGGAATCTGTTGCTAGAGACTGTTTATACCTGTCTCAAGGAAAGAAGATATTTAACTTGCCTTTAACGGCCGGAAAGTACGCATAAGAGGCCAATGCCACTTTTGGAACGTTCAAAGGTGGATACCGAAGTGGGTTGATTGCAAACCTCAGACTTGAAAGTATCCCAAACCGGTCAAGGTACTTGTATCAGGAGATGCCTGAACGAATATCCAAATTCCATGGGAACTACCAATGTGGCGAGTACTGTTAAATTTTCATTAGTTCGCCTCGGAACGGAGCCAGTGACGGATATAGATAAGAAGTGGGGCCGAAGGGATCTGTTCTGACATGGTTCTAAACCAATCGTCAATTGAACCCTTGATCCACGGGTTTCTTCTAATACTAGCCTCTAATCGTTGGATCTGGAGCCCGTTGCGATGCCTGGCTTCGCTACGACCCCACGTTCGAAAAGTAGTAAGAATACAACAGAATGTGTGTATAAGTCTTGCGTACTATCCACATCTTGTCTGAGTTATCACGACTGCAATAGTTGGATGCTAACATGTTTTTATAGTATAAACAATCCAGGTAATTCTGTGCAGACCCAACACTGTTGACGAGCTTAAGGAGTAAATGCAAACAAATTTTAACTATCAACTTAAATATTGGACAAAATCAAATTAATCAACGTATTGACAGGAGAGACTCAGTTACGCGCAAGGCGTACACGGATCAAAATTCTCAGAGCAATAGCTGGAAGAAATGGTTCAGCAGGCTTTTCTGACATAAGAGATGCTACTGGTCTTTCAACTGGTTCGATTTATTATCACTTAGAAAGAATGGAGAATTACGTTGTTAAGGATTCCAAGCATTATCTAATCACACACGAGGGCCTCCAACTGCTCCACGAAATAGACGAAAAGTCTTCATCATTGAAATCTGGCTCATCATTTATAAGTCAAAGGAGCAATGAAGCACAGTCGATAATTACAAATATCCAACCCAAGGACTTGGCAAAAGAAAGTAGTCGTTTTAGATGGTGGAATCGCGATTACACTTACCTTCCAGCTATCGCAGGAATCATTATCTTCATCACTTTTGGTGTCTATGCAAATATCCATTTAATTTCTCCGGGCATATCTACTGCCGGGAAGATAATTGCCAATGCGAGCTTAATATCTTCGCTTTCAATTGCTGCACTTCTCTCTGCTTCATTTCTATTGATGTTGAAAAGGCAGATGCTTCCAACTGGATATAGAGGACTAATGCTATCCGCATTAACTGTAATATCTGTTTTAGTAGTAAACATTCTAATTTTTTCTGGTCTCGGATCGCAAATAGGAGCAAATTACTTCACATTCTAGTCTTCATAAATCGGATTTGGCCTGTGCAATTCTATCTAGAGCGACAATCCGGACGGATATACCATTTGTTTCCGTGTCTGACTCACTTTTCCTCATATTCAAATCCCATATAATATATATCATCAATATAATTAGATAATACAGGAGAAGACGTTGAATGGACTACCTTAGCCCTATAATAATGCAGCTTCCAGGACTTGCCCCTCATTATACCCAGCATCCAATTTTTGGTGATATGTTTACGGCTATGGTTGTAGCCGCGCTGATTGCAATTGGTTTGAACTTTGCTATGGCAATACTGCGTAAGAAAACCACGGATATAGAGAAGATGAACAAGATAATGAAAGAGACTAACGAATGGCGAAAGGAGTATACAAATGCAATAAAAAAACATGATAAAGACCGAGTTGAAGAATTGAAAAAGAAGCAGGCTTACGTAAATAAGATGACTATGGAAATGCAACAGCAACAAATGCGTCCTATGTTAATTTACATGATGCCTTCCTTTATGCTATGGATATTTGTATTTCCTGCTATCTTTGGTGGTACTACAGCTTTGTCGCCAATACATATTCCCTGGATAATGTGCAGTGATCAAAATGTACACACTGACATGCAGCTCGACAAGAACGGTAACCACAAAGGTCCTTGCACAGTGCCAGGAGAAGTTTATCTTTTTGGTTGGTTTCTCATTACAAACTTTGCGTTTAGTGGAATAATTTCAAAAGTGACAAAAACTAGTATGCCGAGTATAACCTAACAAAAGAAAAAAATATTTTTACGCAAATTCTTTTTTGTATCATAGACGGTTTGACGCTCATCATAGAGGTTATGGACTTCCCCTTCATGCGGGTTGCATTATAAATGCCGGAATTATTATTGGTTTTCGTTGAATTCTATGTTAAATAAACAATGGCTAGAATTAATTATCAATTAATGAAGAAATCTTTTAAGCGATATAGAGCATAAATTAATATCGGAGAGTAAATGATTCAAAACGATTCCAATCATTAGATTCTTAAAGCACGGTATAGTAATAGGCATTATAATGTCTCCTATGATGAGTACTACGAAATGAAACGAAATTCATCTAGACAACGGTAGCCATAAATTGAACTGACAAGTAGGTCCCCTTTCCGATTAATATAAGAGCAAGTGGTTGCTAAATGCTACTGTATATGGTGGGCAAAATCAAATCAAAGACAAAAAAAAAGGGAAAACAAGTGAGAGGTACAAGAAAATCAAAGCCTCTTAAGAAAAGGGGCGTAAGGAAAACGAATACGCGCGTGGTACGCCCAAAGCGAGTATCTACAAGGGCACAGGGGGCAAGTAGCCGACGAAGTCGTGTTGCTGAGTCTTCGGGACAAGAAAATGAGCTTTTGGCTCGCGAGAATGCATCCTCGATATCTTCAGTAGACACGATCGTCAACAACAACAATGAACAACAAGGAGAAATACAGCTTACTCAAGCTGACGTGACTCTCAACGGGGCAACGGCTGACGAACCTTTAGATATAGAGGAAAATATTCAAGACCAGAACAGTGGTACGTCAGAAAGAGTTTAGTAACAAGGCTCGCGACAATCAATACGATTATCAACAGTACAAAAATGGATTAATAATAGGTCGTATATAATATATCGAGATTTGAATCAATTCCAACGCTATATACATCTATACTGGTGACTCCAAGTAGGAAAGGTATGGATTACATATTGTTTTAGAACTTTATGACACTCTATATTAGAGGCAACGAGTCGAAGTTTCAGCATTTCCTACACGGAATTCCAACCGATCTCGAATTTATAGTTTGGTCTATTCTTGTAGTTCCCACCGTAGAATCAGTAGCCATAACAAAAAGTATAGACATAGGAAAGCATCCATAGACGAAGTTGCTAAATAAAAGGAATTCATTATGATCGGAGAGATTATGATGAAATGGAGGCTTAATGATTTTACCAAGTTAGGATTCGCTAACTTAATACGGCCGTTTGAAAATTCACTAGACGATGTTATAAAGACAACAAGAGCATTTGGCATTGCAACGAGGGCCCACATAGGCCAATTTAGAGATGAACACAAGTCCGAACCTTACATAAATCATCCGTTGAGAGTGGCGCTTATCCTAACCGAAGAATTGCACAAATACGACGTGAATCTTGTGTGTGCTGCTCTACTTCATGACGTAATAGAAATGGGTGATCAAAACAAGAATATAACTGAAGATCGCATTAGAAAAGAGTCAGGTGATGATATATACAGTATAGTGCGTGTACTCACAAAGCCCAAAATGATACCAGGCCAAAGGGAAAAGTTGTTGAATGAACATTTTCAGAGCATTAGAGGTGCTTCGGAAACTGTGAGATACATAAAGTTGGCGGATGAGCTTGATAACATCAGATCTCTTAAGAATTCTTCCCATAAGGACAAAGTCTTGCGTTATAAACAAGAAGCACAACGATATATTGTTCCGATAGCAGAACACACGGATGAAAGGCTTTTGTTTAAACTATCAATAGCCATATATGAGCTCAAATGAAGAAGTTTATGTTAATCACACATAATCCTGCAGAATATTTTACTGGGTTTTCCCAGTATGTGCACTTGCAATCAATACGCGTTAATACAACCAAAGATAGGGCTCGTTTCGAATTTGAATCCGATTAATCTGCAAATCTATACAATTTATGAGTACTAACAGCTAGCGAAACACAATATTAATATCCTTTGCCAAACCTACGTTTTTTGGGAGACTGAAATAGCAACGATACAATTTTAGACTATGATAATAACGAGCGTTTTGTTTTTTAATTCCAAATTGCTTTGATTTGTTAGAGTTGAAATTTTTACCATTATTACTATCATAGAGCTAACTAGAGAAGACCACATTTTACAGCGAACCAATAAATTACTTTCACGTCTTTCGAATTATTGCAGCAATGAAAACCTCAGGGCTATTTATTGGTAGATTTCAGCCTTTTCATTTAGGACATATGTCCGCCATTAAATTTGCTTTAAATTATGTTGAGGAATTGATAGTGGTGATAGGAAGTGCTCAAAAGAGCCATGAAAGAAGGCACCCTTTCACTGCCGGTGAACGTATTCGAATGATTAACAGTTCCTTAAACGCAGACGGCGGTGTCGACACAAAAAGGATACTTTTAATCCCTATTCCTGACGTGGATATACATTCTCTGTGGACACATCACCTAGACATCCTAGTGCCATCATATACGGTAGTTTTTACCAACGACTCCTTTACAAGGCTCCTTTTCAAAGAAAGATGCATAGAAGTTATTCAGCCTAAGTTATTTCGGAGAGAGGAGTTATCTGCGACAGAGGTTAGGCATAGGATCGCAAACGACGGTGACTGGAGGAGACTGTTGACTCCACAAACCATAGATATTATAGAATCTATAGATGGTATTGAACGGATTAAGACCGTGTTTACAAGCCACTCCTATAACCATACTGGCCACTAGGTATAAATAAATTAAACCTATTAGGAACGACATATTATACTGAGAATGTTTTTTTATTTGATTAAACTATTATAACATCATAGTGATATTCCGAAACAATAGTGTAAAAGAAAGTGCTGATTTCATGGACGAGAACGTGCTAGCGCGTTTTGAGAATGAGCCTTGGTTTTTGGATTTACAAAAACTTTCGGACGATGAACTTATGCGAATGTATAACCTGATCACAACCGATCGGTATGACTTCGCAAAAAATGCTTGGTATATACCTCTTGCAGGAGACAAGAGATGTCCTATAATGGTTGCAAAGGGTTATGAGGCGCCTCAAAGTCCTGAAAAAATGATAGAATTCGAAGATACAGCAAAAATACTGGAGAAGGACTATCAGAGATTCATAGATGCATGGGATTTCGGATATATAACGAAATACATGATCGAGAAAGCAATTCTCGCTATTCTGGAATTGAGAAGTATTGCGATTATCGAGCATATTCCTTAACAATTCCGCTGGCATTGATGTTATATTATGACAACCATGATAACTTCGATTTTCAAATGTGATATATATGTTCAAGTTGCACAAAAGTCCGTAGTATAACTTTTGTATTATACAGTTGCGTGAATTAGTTAACAGGTTGTCCTAATAAATTTAACTGAATAACTTGCTCTTCTATATTGGGTATATTGTATGATCAGCCGCAAGACGGTTATTTTATCATAATGCGCTTCCAGAAGGTATTAAGAAATAAAAACGGGTTTTATGAAGCATATTAGGTGTCCACAAGGGAGAAAATCGAGGGGGCTGGAAGTTACAAGGGCCGAAGCTTAAAAATAATTTCTGATATCGATGCCAGAATAGGAGACACAATTAGCCTGAAGACAACTGACAACGATCAAGTCATTGGAATATTAATGCCCAGATATGAATCAGCAGATGATGATCACATTGTTATCAAATTGAAGAGTGGCTATAATATTGGAATAGAAACAACAAACATCCTATCCGTAACCAATTTAACACCTTATACAAACCAAATCGTTTCCAATACGAAGTCTCAGATTTCATATCGTACAAAAGATTGTGACGCAGGAGTTGGAGGAACAGCAGATAAAAAAATACACCTGTGTAGTGACCCCCTTCCAAATATTGCCTTGATCAGTACAGGTGGAACAATTGCTAGCAAAATAGACTATAGGACAGGAGGAGTTCGCTCGGCACTTTCTGCGTCAGATCTATATGCATCTATCCCTGAGCTTGGAAAGTATGCTTCGATCGATCCTGAAGAAGTACTAAACGAGTATAGTGAAAACCTAAAACCAGAACACTGGACTTTGATCGCAAACAAAATTGCTGAAAAGATAAAAACCGGTAGATATAGAGGGATCATTATTTCACACGGAACTGATACTATGCATTATACAGCATCAGCTCTTAGTTTCGCTTTACAAAACCTCCCTCTCCCTGTGGTCCTGGTAGGTGCTCAAAGATCATCTGATAGACCCTCATCTGACGCGGCTCTAAATCTAATCGGGGCTGCAGTCTTTTGTATAAAATCCAACTATTCGGGAGTATTCATTGCTATGCATGCCGGGCCTTCCGACGATGTCATTGCCTGCCATGTTGGTACTCGTGTGAGGAAAAACCATACCAGCAGACGCGATGCATTTGAGTCGATAGACATGGAACCGATAGCCCTAATCAAAGGAGACAATATAGAAATGCAGTTGCAGCAACAGCCTCAAGTGAAACTACATCCAAGAAATAATACCAATAGTAATTTTCTAGTAAGGCCAGCCTATGATAGGAGGGTCCTTCTCATGAAATACCACCCAGGGTTTGATCCTCGCCTACTAGCAAATTTGATAACTAGACTCGACTATAAAGCCATAGTACTAGAAGGAACTGGTCTAGGCCATATAAGTAGCGAGTGCATACCAGAGATACGAAGGATGATAGATTCTGGCATGTTGGTGTTTATGACGTCCCAGTGTATTTGGGGCAGAACTAGAATGACTGTATATGATACAGGCAGAGATCTGCTTAAGGTCGGTGTAATACCATTATCTGACATCTTGCCAGAAACTGCACTAGTGAAAGCGATGTGGGTGATCGCCAATAGCAAAGACAGAGAACATGCTAAACAAACTATGCAGCAGAGTATAGCTAATGAAATAACTTCTAGTATTCCCTTTATGGATACGTAACATGATGTAGGTTCATACCATTACCGTCCATAATTTTAATATCATCGTCACAAACATCGGAGAAAGCATGCGATACGAACCGTTCTGTGAACCGGATAACTTAAGGACTTTGGGCTGGCTACTAATCCTAACGCGAGCTCAGAAGTATGATATGATATGAGAAAGCAAACGGTATTCATTAAACTTATCATGCGGTCCGTTCTATAGTTTTGTCATGATTCTACTAGATATATTGTAATACACCTATTCTCTGAATGGATTTCATTTCTCGTTGTGTTTTTATTTTATTTACTGCATTATAGTACTGCCGTTCATTGTTCCCTTGCCTTCGTCCGAAAGATAAAGTGTAAACACCTGGGAGCCATTCTTCTATCTTTTCCTTTTATCTCAATAAAATCGCTTAGGGAAGCACTTAAAGAATCATGAAATCATAGTCAATTCCAGCAACTCCACGACCCACAACCCCAGTGTAAGCTTCAAGTACCTTTAAAAAAGGGATCGACGTCGCACATGTGCAAAATACATCTCTTGTCAATGAGTAATTTTTACGCTTTTGATGTCTATTATTTTGTTATCCCATTCCCAATAACTAACAATCCATCAACGACAAAGACTTAAAAGTTGTGATTAGCATCCTAAATGAGTATTGGCTCACTCAATCAGTCCAGAGGCTATTAGTTTAAAAGTTGGATTTGAGATCCATCAGCAACTTTCAACTAGCCATAAACTTTTTTGTAATTGTAGGTGCCATGAAACTGAAAATTATGAGACTTCCTTTAAACGCAAGTTACGTCCGACCCAAAGTGAACTTGGCACATACGATTCTGCTGCGATCTTCGAATTCAAGAAAATGCGGATCATAAAATATCATGCAGCTTCTGAGTCGAGTTGCTTAGTAGAAGCAGATGAAGAACCCCCGCAACAGATTAACAGGGAAGCGCTCGAAAGTGCATTGATATTTTCTCTGGCGCTACATTCCAAAATTGTAGATGAAATACATACTATGCGAAAAATTGTCATTGATGGCTCAAATACAAGTGGCTTCCAACGTACTATGCTGGTTGCACATGGCGGGTACCTTGATATTGGTGGTCGAAAAGTTGAAGTACAGAGCATCTGTCTAGAAGAAGATGCAGCCAAACTTGTTTCTGACCATGGTATAGTTAGAGAATATGGACTCGATAGGTTAGGCATACCTCTTGTTGAAATTGCTCTTGCACCAGTTAGTGGAAGGCCTCAGGAAATAATGCATATTGCACTTGCTCTAGGTAGACTTCTACGCGCAAGTAAAAGAGTTGCCAGAGGTCTAGGAAGTATCAGACAAGATGTTAATATTTCAATCAATAATGGTGACGTAGTCGAAATAAAAGGTGTACAGCGATTAGATCAACTAATTAAAGTAATTGAATACGAAATAACCAGACAATATGGCCTGACCCTAATAGCCCAAAAACTAAAAAAAGATACCAAATCCGTTAAGGTTCAGATTGACAATAGAATCGAAGATATAACAGATATTTTACGCGAGTCCTCGTCACAGCTTGTTAGAAAGTATCTTGCAGAGGATAGAAGTAAGGTTGTTTTCAGAGCTATAAAAGTAAAGGATTTTGCTGGAATGATCGGCTTTGAACCATATCCAGGTATAAGAATTGGAAAGGAGCTCGGAGAATTGGTTCGGTTCTATGGCCTTGGAGGGATAATTCACTCAGATGAACTACCCAACTATGGCATTACTGCTGAGGAGGTTGTTGCTATCAACCGTAGATTGGGAGCCATAGATGGACAAGATGCTTTTGTAATAGTAGGCGGCTCAAGAGATGGCATAGATTTTGCGGTTGACGCGATAATCCAAAGGTTAAAACAGGTATCATACGGAGTACCCGCCGAAACCCGCGCTGCAATGGTAGACGGTAAGACTATTTTTTCCAGACCAAGAGCCGGTGCTGCTAGAATGTATCCGGAAACCGACATCGAGCCCATTCCAATCAACAATCAAATACTCAACGCGTTAAAAGACAAAATACCGAAACCATGGGAGGACATCATTATCACCCTTTCCAACAGATATGGTATTAATCGAAAACTAGCTGAAGAGATTTTTGATTCTCAATATCTTGACATATTTGAAGAGATTGCAAATTCCACGAAGATTTTACCGACATTTATAGCATCTAAACTTACAGAGGACATAGTTAGACTGCAGAGACAGCACCTTGATATCACGATATTGAGCAAGGATATGATTCTAGATATTTTCAAAAGACTTGATGCAGGTGCTATAGCAAAGGAATCGATAGTTTTAATCTTTGAAAAAATCCTTACAAAGGAATGTAGGACTGTAAAGGAAGCTGTTGAGAGGCTTGGTATAGAGCCTATAAAGGAGCAAGAGGTAGAGATGATCGTTGACAAAATTTTGCAAGAGAATAGATCTATAATTAATTCCAAGGGCAGGGCATCAGTTAGCGCTTTAATGGGTAAATGCATGTCGATTCTCAGAGGCAAGGCTGACGGCAAGACAGTCAATTTAATTTTGAATCAAAAACTCGAGCAACTGCTTAGGTCTAGTATTGTTACTGAAGAGTAAGGGCACACTCAAAGCATATCATGAACTCTTCATAGAGGTCAGAAAGTTTGAACTTATCAATAGTAAATTAAACTATGGATCACCTTGTTAGGAGCTTCTTAATTAAGGCTTCCAAATCTAGTCGTTATTAGAACCTTTCCGTCTATATAGAAGGTACGTTAGTGCTACTAATCCTCCAGAAAGTAATATACTACTCACACTTATTGTAAAGCTCTCTCTAATCGAATATTTTACACATGAAGCCTCACCATACAAGCAACCCAGAAGAAAAAATATTACATTCCATATAGAATGGGTTATGATTGCGAACCATCCTTTTCCACTAACCCAAGTTCTAAGACTAAAAAAAAGGGAAGGCACCACAAAAAACCAATTCGCATACGCGAGATTATTAAGATTGATTGTATTTGTGTTCAATGCATGTAATGCTACCCATATAATTCCTCCAACCAACGGCACATAGTGGGTTCCAAAAAGATAAAATGGGATACCAAAAAATACCGTTTCTTCTATTGGGCCGGCAGATAATACGGAGATTATGGAAAGCGGAATTGAAGGTGGCCTATAGTTTGAAATAAGCTGTTGGGTTAGAGCCATCCCAGAGAACATTAGAATTACACCAAGTCCGTGATAGAAAACAAGCATCATGGTAAGATAGCCTATCGAGGTTCTACGATACTTTGATAACCAGGACCGTGGATTCAAATCTGTCTTGATATCACAAAATTTTAATGACAGTCGAGATTCAATATTTCTAATTCGATCCAGCTATAAAAAGTAAAGGTAAATGTGTTGCTTAATACTTCAAATTGCAGCAATACTATGGTCAAAATGTAAAGACGTTAGAAACCATTAAATATGATTTGAATTTTCGTGTTCGTTTGTATTGCTACATCTTTATCCTTTTCGATCAATGATATTTCTTTTTGTTACACTTTTTGTGCTATCGATGGGAGTATTGTTATTTGAGCTGACACTCACTAGGCTTTTCTCAATTATTTTGTGGTATGATTATGCCTTTATGGCGATTTCTGTAGCATTTTTTGGACTTGGAATAGGAGCTTTGTTAGTACATATTTCAAAGGGCAAGCTAGTCCATGAGAAGTTACCTACATACGTCCTTCAATCCACAGCTGCCTTCGCAGTTTCGTTACCGATCTTCTTATTGCTGATAGGACATGTCATTCCACCAAGTACATCTTATCTATATATATTCTACCTCGTTTCGTCGATTCCCTTCTTTTTTGCTGGAATTTCAATGGCACTCATATATCTAGCTATGCCAAGGGAAATAAGTAGGTTATATTTTTTCGATTTAATTGGCGCAGCTACCGCTACACTTTTGTTGGACAATCTAATGAAAACTTTAGGCGCAGAGTCTGTGCTCATTGTCATAGATCTAATAGTTATTGGCCCCTCGATTATTGCTATGTTATTGTTTTCATCATCGGGAGGGAAAAAGTCTATAAAAAATCAGCTAGTGATTGAAAATAA
>JBKPMK010000330.1:0-5219 GCA_046732115.1 Thermoproteota archaeon | reverse complement strand
CGGTGCGTCCTTGCATCTCACAAAGGTGAAGTTGTGGGTATAGTCAGTAAGACAGATATACTCTTCAAAGTTCTAGGCCAAGATAGAAATCCTGCGAAAGTAAAATTAAGGGAAATTATGAGCTCTCCTGTACTTGCCGTCGAACCTACTACTTCGGTCAAAGAGGCACTTGCGGTTATGGACAAACGTCATGTAAGACAGGTAATGGTTCATGCTTACTCAGCAGTGTTAGGAATGGTTACAAGGGAGGCCATATATGAAAAACTAGAGGCGATATCTGTTTCGTCTGAGGAGGCCGTTCTCCAGGGGACGCCTATGTGCATCATTGATACAAAATCTATTACATATCTCAAGGATGCAAGTAAGTCCAAATTCAAATGCCCTTACTGTGAATCACCATTTGATACAAAGGAGTCTTTGTCAAAACATATAGATAGATTACATGGTGAATCAGGCGTGCTTGAGGGAGATGTAAGACACATGTTCGAGTGATTGTATACAAAGGAAGGTTAGGATACAATACTTTTATACTCTTGTCTGATAAGTGATGGTGGTCTACAATATCAGCATCATTATTTTTTATCATTCTTATTTTAACAGGCAGACAAACCCTAGCGTTCTATAAAGGATTATAGATGGCTATAATCTAATTTATGTCCTATAATAGGTAAGGGCTAATGTTTTCAGTTGACAATGGATTTGTTGCAATCATCACGTAAAAAAAGGTCATATCCTCCCTCCTCAAAGCTTGCAACCTCTATAGTTGCAACCTCATACTGTTAGATCTTGGAAGCGAGGAATGGTTTTGCAATCACTGTCATGTTAGTTACTTTCCGAATAAATGGAAAAGGTACGAAGGGCTAACAAGTTTGAAACTCCCCGAAATAGGAAGAAACCCATTTGCATAATTGATGATACTCCTAGGCCAAAAGACCCTATGCCAAAATAGTAACTCTTAACATCTAAGCTTTAGAAGTAACCCGAACTTCTTACAAAGGCCAAGTAAACCCGCAGGCGGTCGCTCAACACATATGGGAACATGAGCTCGCTACCTGCGATCAAAATACTTATCCTTTGCCATAAAACGGTATGAAGTAGAAGACTGATCCTTGAAAATATTTAGACCACCGAGAGTAAGCAGGTCTTGGTCTGTTATGATGTTCCCAAAGCTCGACCAGCATGGATATGGATTGTCGTAAAAAGACCTGTTAGAGCGAAATAAGCTAGGAGAATGCCATCATGGACTTACTTCCCGAGTTAGTTTATTTTCACAAATATTCTCTTTAGCCATATTACAGCAGGAGACTCAACCAGCAGTACACTATAAGCTTTCCGTAGAGTCAAAATTATTAATTTCTATAAACGGCAAATCTCAATAATGTCCTTTTTTCATAACTATTTATTAACATCGTACCTCTTCCAATAAAACAGTGAAAAATGCAATCGGAGAAAAAGATATAGCTCATACTATTATAGCGGCATTATTTTCTATTTCTCTTATTTTTGGAATGAGTGGAGCAAATTTTTCTTTACAACAACCAGCACAACAGGACGTATTCGCATCTTCAGAAGCACAAGGAGTACCAACTACTCAAAAAACTACACCTAGTCAGATGCTACTAGCACCTTCTAGATGCAATTCAAATTCGCCTATACTACAGATAGGTTTTACAGGAACAAAAGTCGCAGAACTACAGCGTCTTCTTGTACAACTTGGATATGGATCCATGCTAGGAAAGGGTGGTATTGATGGAAAATTTGGACTGTCTACACAAAATGCAGTCAAAAAGTTTCAACAGGACAATGGTTTACCAGCGAATGGTATCGTAAGGCCAGCAATTTGGAGAGCTCTCTGTACGTTAGTAACATCAGTGCCACCATCACCTACATCAACACCTTCCTCCAAACCACTTCAAATGCCAGCACAATACCAGAGGATTTTAGACAAGCTGCGATTATTGGCCTATGCTTCAGCTGCTGAGCGAACAACAGCACCAGTAAAGAACTTTGGTAGCCCAAATTTTGATGTTGCGGTACTTCTCTTTAGCCACGAATTAGAACGTCAGTTAAAGACGATCGATCTTTCACGTCCGATACCTTCATCGCCTCTACGAATAACCGTAGAAGCATTAAATCTTTGGCTAGCTGACACTGGCAAGATATGGGGGACATCTGAAGAAACAGCTGATTATAGTTCCCCTGCTCAATGCTATGCCACAGTAAAGGGTGGTGATTCAAAATGTAATATATATGTCGCAGATGTGATATATCGTGCTACTGGTATTACTCACATGGTTCATCCAGAAACAGTAGAAATTTTCCATCCTGCTCTGTATTTTCCATACAGAGCAGCAGAGTGGGCTGATACAAATAATTTTATTCCCTATTTCCGACTCGATAATGCTAATCCGAAAATGGGTGATATATGGGCAGCTATAACAGAAGTGAATACGTTTACTCGCAACCATGCACACGTGGGGATCTATCTGGGGGAATATGATGGAGTTAAATTATACATAAGTGCGCGTGATAATGCGGATGGGGTTTATGGAATAGGCCGCGTACAGTATGAAGATGGCATACAAATTAAAGAGTTAGTAGATCCTGGTAAAGCACCACCAAAAGGTGGTGTTTTTAGGGAATTCGATCCAGCTCTTGCTCCACCCCCACCTAGCGCACCTCCATCATCGGACGCCAGAGGAGGCTGTATAGGCATGAAGTGTTAAAAGCAGTCTTTTTCTGTTTGTGTGTAAGGACCCAACCTTATGCTCTTTTGCAAAATAACAACTCTGTCATCATGGGGCCTAGGCAACCTTGCAGCTATGAAGATAGCCATGCTACAGTTCTGGCGCTCGATTGAGCCATCTGATTTCTCCATAGCACGAATGCTGGTGATCGCTGTCTTTCCGTTTCTTCGCTCTAGTTCGAGATGGGAGCTCAAAAGGGTCGTTCAATATTGAGTTAGTTCTTATTAGGCCAGCTATAATAATAACACTCTTTATTCATCTTTAACTCTCTCCTATTGTACAAGGTGGTAAAATAATATTCAAAGACCTACAAAACTAAGACGTGATCTGAGCAAGTCCTTGCACTCGAGTACAATGCTGTAATCAAGCAATGTAAGTTTGCACGTGGAAACGATCATCCCAGCCTTGCTTAGCCTTTTGTAGTGCGAACAATATTTCTAGCCATGATTCTATTACTTAGGATAGCTCCGATAATGCCCATAGCCGCACCAGGGACAGCTACCAAAGTATAGACTTGGCCAAACATTCCAAAATAGGTAGAAGACGTAAGACTTGGCCAAACGAATTCTTGCATAGAAACTACTTCATTATAAACATGAGTTATCAATGGATATTGCATCATAAAAAAAACAGAACCGAAAACTGCCCCTCCTATGATGTAAGCTATAGACGGGATTCGATTTTTAGATATTGTGAACATGACGTCAACCGCTATAATAGGGACTAAATTAAGAATGTAAAAAGGAAGAGTCTGAACAAGCGACACATTGGGAATTATCACGGTTATGGCGCTAACGACCATGTAAATTGAGGCCGTTATAGAAATGATACCGAATCTGTCTTTTCCCAAGCGAAAAGAGGAGATGAGGATAAATGATAAAAGAACAGGATACCCTAGAGTAGCGACCACTGCTCCAACAATCGGCTCTGGGTTGAAGTCAAAATATTGTGTCTTCGAAAATGGAAGGCTAAACATTCCGATAACGCCAGCAAGTGCTAACCAGATTGGTATGATGCCAAGTGTAGGTAAAACGATAAAACCGTGGGATCTCATAAAAACCAATGAACCCCAAATCCATCTATGGCGCCGGGAGTTGAAATTTTCAATGTAGGATCCGTCGTTTAAATTGTCGCGACCGGTATATAGAATTAATCCGATTAACGATCCAACGCTACTTATTACCATTCCCATAAGCAGTACAAAATGAGGGGGGCTTAGGAGCCCGTCTAGACCAAATGCAGAGTGCCATGCGAAGTCCACTGGTCCTGCTACAATAAGCATTGTGATGCCTGTAATAACCAGCCTTGTAGAAGTACGGAAGGATTGATAAATGTGGTGCATATATTTACGTCCTCTGAAGATTAAGACGCAGCCCACTATTGCTGAAGCGACCCCTGCGTAGAGCATGCCGTGCGGGGCAGAAAAAAAGCTTTCAGGTTTATTCAATAGATGGTTTGTAATGTCCCAGCTCCCTCCTGTTGCAGATACGAAAATTCCCAAACTTACTAGTATACAACCAAGTAGGTAGGATGAAGGGGCAGCGAATCGAATTAGGGACACGCTGGCACCTGTTGACGACTGTATATAACTGTCCGGTACGTTCTTTGCCGTATGGCGGTGTCTGACCCCAAAGCGTTTCGTGGCAAACATGGTGGGCTAAGATAATTTACTCTGCATTAATATATATTGATAATGATCGCGGCGCTTCAGTCAGTTCAGGTATCGTAGGCGGGGCATCTAAGCTATGACTAAAATTATATGTGTCATAATATTCGACAATATGCCGCCACAAAAATGTCGTGTATCCATAAGTCAACCTGTTATAAGTCAACCTGGCTATTTTATTCCTTTATTATTATGAAGCGTCCGTCAGGTAACTGATCTGTATTCCGTTTCTGATCTGTCTAAGCCCGTGCATAGAATTAATTTTTCACTGTCTGGCTAACTCTGGAAGATTTCGACCGAATAAACTTTCACATATTCGTTCTGGAAATCTTTGATACCCTGATAAGGGTAGCGGGCGAGATTCTCTGTATGCGGTAATGAGAACCTTTAGTAATATCACAAATTTTCCCACAGGTGAAGGTCTTGCCTCCAGCGACAAGCTATGAGCAACGTTCGATTGTCATGGCCTGCTAAATGCTTCTAGAAGGGTATTTTGCACGCCTTTAAACTTGAAAGAAATGCGAAGAAGGTGCTTCCATATGTCAGAATAGTTACTTCAGGATACAGCTACAATTAGAACCAGGAAAAAGACTTTTGCTATTTTGCGAAGAAATTTTGCTGATGTGCAGAAAAGAATGATTCCCATGCTTTTGCAATATTTGTGTTGAAGTCTGTTACTGCATCGATTGTTCGATTATAAATCTTGAGATTTTCTCGTGCAGCGTCTAATGCGTTTATCGCTAGCTGATTGTTGATACCTACTGCTCTAATTGTATTATTTGTAAGTTCTGTTGACTGTTTTGCAA
>JBKPMK010000329.1:0-2359 GCA_046732115.1 Thermoproteota archaeon | reverse complement strand
GCAGGATATGGTACTCATCATATGATAATTTATCCAGATTTAGATATATTAAGGGAGATATATTCTAACTATGTACATAAGCAAATTAAAGAGAACAACGAGATTGTACTTGTAAATCCATTCTATGAAACTACTGATTCTGTTAGACAGATACTTTCTGAACGATATGACCATGGTATGGATGATATCTCGAAGTTTGAAAAAGAAGAATCGCTTATAATTGCTGATGCTTTAGAGGAATACCTAGGTGATCAGCCCCTGATTTATGTTAAAAAGAGCTTAGAGAATTATGCTAAAATGGGAAAGAATGGTGTCTCAGTTTTAGCCGACTTGGGCGCTTATCCTCATAAATCCATGTACAACGACCTTGTTGATTATGAATTATCTTTGCCAACCAAATATGATGTACCCTTGAAAGGCTTTTGCTTGTACCATCAAAAGGATTTTGATAAATTTACAGATGAGCAAAAACAAAAGCTAATTGAACATCATGGCAAGGCCATAAAAATACTAGAGTCACAATAAAAATTTCTTAATGAATACGAATGGTTAATAGAGACTTCAATTAAAGTAGACTTCTTGTTTACCCTTTCATTGAACCATACCGGCGTGACCTTACAACACTCCCCGAAAACCTGTCTGAAAATCGCAGAGTACCAACTAATCCGGGGACACGAATGGAAAAATATATTTCTTAATTTTGTCCTTAGACTTTCCACATTCTTATGACATCTGAAACATATAGACAGTTCATTATTTGTATCCCATAAGTCTTTACACTCCAAAGCTTGTTCAACCGTAGATACAATGTTTTCTTTACAGACATCATCAAATGCTTTAGGATGATGTACCTCCAATCTTAGACCCTTGTTCGATTTAACACTAGCATGACATATCTTACATGTAAAATTATCTGGCTTTAAAACAGCAATGCGCCAGTTTAGATATTTTGTTGTATTTCTGATCTTTAGCTTCGATATAGGGCAGCCTCCATGACATTGTTAGGGTTATCATCAATATTGTCATAATCAAATATGGTATTATCCAGGATATTTGATCTCTTCTTTAACACTTCTTCTTTTACTATCTTTTTAAGCGATTTTAATCTTCTCATTCTTGCTTGGTTCCGCATTTTGTACAGAATTTGGATCTTGTCTTAAGGTTTGACCCACATTCAATGCAAAATTTGGATTCTGGGTTATCGTGTGGTTCCCTGTTTGATGGATTTGGTTTTGAGGAAATTACATTGCCGGGTCTATCCTCCTTATCTTTAAGATAAAGCATTATCCTTGGAATCTGTTCTTTTTCGTCTCTAGTGCTTACTTGCTCACACAGCCATATCACAAATTCTTTTAGTATCAAATCTGGCGTAGAAAATGTAAGAGAATGAGTAGACATGTATTCATCAGTTGCAGATCTGGCATCTAATGTCTTCATTTATCAATAAGTATATTATACATATTCTATCAAATAACCTTTTTTAGGCAAGCTACATGCAATATTTTACTTATTTGGGATTCAATTTGTTTTTCTTTTTCTATATTCAATTTGCATATTTAGAATCAGTCTTACGACATACCCTCGGAAAAAGTATTTCATAAGGACAATGTCAGGTAGTCATCTACGGAATACTGTATATATCACACTGGTACAATTACTCTACTCTATTCCATTCCATTCCAAATTCCATCTGACGGTGACTTGATAATTATTTATTATGTAACTTGTTGGAGAACATTGATACATTGATATGAAATCTAGCGGTAGTTAAATGGAAAGCACAAAATGAAATAATTAAGGTGAGATTTTCATTTTTCTTATACTAATATACATTGAAGGTTTTTTAAACTTTATTTGTGACATATTTTAGGCAATCTAAAAGTCTGGTATTATCGTTAAGCATGCAAAGGGTAATAAGCACGAATGTGTATAGTATACATATCTGTGCGCGAAGAGGGTACGAAGTAGGTTTAGGCTTACGAAATATCCTTAATAGTACACAGAAAACCCCGTAGGGTAGGTGAGAGGAACTTTGCTTTTGAATAAAGAGTAGAGGGATCTTGCCGAGCCTACAGGGATATTATTATTACATTTTGAGATTGAATCATATATTATATTTGTATACGATGTGGACATTATTTAGGCGCTTAATTCCAGCCATGCTTCACTTGTATCTCATCCAAATGAGATTTCGCAATTAATCCTAAATGCGATTAGAGGTACTAAATAGTGACTTCTGGCTTATTTGATGATAATGCAAATTAATATTATTATAGCTGCACTCTAAATTTAGAAATGGTAACATCATCAGAATACATTCAGATTATTAGCGCTACAATATACGCAGCAGTCAATTTCG
>JBKPMK010000328.1:0-4895 GCA_046732115.1 Thermoproteota archaeon | reverse complement strand
ATTGTGCTAATCTTGCTGCGTGTAGTATCCGTGATATACGTTGGATTATTCGTTGTTGTTGTCCTCGTCGTATTCGAACTATTATTCGTGTAGTATTTATATTCTATGTGAAAGAATACCGAATTTTTACATTTTTATGCTTAACACTGTTTGGCTTCTACTTACACATGTACCAATGTATCAAACAACAGAATTTCATGCTATGTATTCTCAAGTCAACCATTGTCTCAGTATCCTTAACAGTGTTCAGCAATATGTATATACGAAAATACCTTCGCAGCACAATCATGTTACTAACTTATAGCTTTTCCGTTCAGGACATTTGTAGTTTACAATCGTCATTTACGACTCAACAACAGTCAATGTACTTAGTCAAGCAACAACAGCTATGATATTACCAGGTAATAGATATTTTTTTATCTTAATACTAGCAATTCTCTTAATATCCGTAAGCGCTTCCAGTGTTACCGGAATAGATGTTGATGCCAAGAAAATTAAGACATCAACATCCTCTGATAAGACGAGTAGCCAAGGTAGTGAACATAAAACGAGCGATAGCATCAGTCAAGCACCTCAACCAATACCAACAGTTGAGTCTAATTCAAACAACAAACTCGTTATCATAAATTTTGATGATTCACATGAAAGTGATTATACTTACGCCAAACCTATCATAGACAAGTACGGATTTAAAGCAACATTCTTTGAAGTATGCAATTGGGTTGAAGCGGGATATCATGATACAGATGTATCAATTACATGGCCGGAAATAGCAGCACTGCAGCAAGATGGCATGGATATTGAGGCACATACCATGACGCATCCGAATTTAAATGATTTGTCGTCACAGGCAGATTTGGATTATGAAATAGGCCAGTCAAAACAATGCCTAGAAAACCATGGCTTTAATCCCACAATTTTTGCATATCCCAATGGCAAAGGATCTGATATTCCAAACGTTGTAAATACGGTTGCGAAGTACTATGATTTAGCCAGAACGGATACCAAATCATCTGCACTTGCATTTTTGCAGTGTGGTGATGTTGGTGGTAATGTGAACAATCAGCAGCAGAGAAACTATTGTGGAATATCTCTTAATGATGGAAAAGTAATTCCTGAAAATAGATATTCTATCAATAGCTGGGCTCATAAGCATATTGACGAGGGCTGCTCTGCTAACAGCTCCAATAATGGTAACAGTGGCAGCTGCGATAAGTTTCGCTTTGAGTACAACAATGCACAGATGTTTCAAAAGTTCGTTTCAGCCGTTAATAGCCAAAATGTTTATAATAAGGATGGAATAGTACGCGCAATCCCTATAATTGTATATCACATCCTTGTAAACTATCCTGATTTAAGCGATAGCAATAGACCAATCGATACTACTGTGAATCTATTTGATGCCGAGATGAGGTATCTCTATGACAATGGATTCAAAGTATTGACTATGGCTAATTTGGGATACGATGAATATAGTCAAAGCCTATACATCAAGAATAGTTAATCGACAGGAGCTAGACAGGCACTTTAAGATATGCTACATTATGAGGTTTGAATATGAAAAGAAAACTATCTATGTCCATAGCCTCGACGAAAGTGTATGCTGAATGTACCTAGCAGAAGGTTATATCGTATATACACAATTTCATTAATTGCAGCACTGGGAATGGCAATGATTGGCATCTCAAATCCTAATAGCAGCAGTCCATCAGCAGCATTTGCCGCAGAAGAAGAAGAAGAACGAGAACACAAGTTTACTGCGAAAATGACAGGACGTGATGTAGTATTCCCCAAAGCTACAAAGGCAACAGGAACAGCTGAATTCATTGTCGAGCACGATGTCAAGACCCTAAGTTACAAGATCAGCGTAAAAGACATACACAGCGTTACAATCGCTAGTATTCATAATGGCTCAAAAGGTCAAAATGGGCCTGCTCTTGCTACATTGTTTCGCTCACGAACTGCGAATTCACTTTTAGGTTTTGTTACAGAAAAAATTCCAATTAATGGAGTTTATCAGAAGGAACTATAACATCTTCAAATCTGCAAGGACCATTAAAGGGTAAGCAGGTTTCTGACCTAGCCAACATTATGAAGGCCGGACAAGCATATGCTAATATACGTACTAAACAATATCCTAAAGGTGAAATCCGCGGACAGATATCATAAGCAAATATCATAGAGAAATTAGACTGCAAAAATATGCTCTTGTTCAACCTTGCTCAGCCCATAGCCAATCACTCCTAGTCTTAGAGAAGCTGCAAAATCAGTGGGTATAGCTTGGAGCATTTGGGGCCTGAATTCTTAACAGTGAAGAAAACCATTGTCTCAGTATCCTTAACAGTGTTCAGCAATATGTATATACGAAGATACCTTCGCAGCACAATAATGTTACTAGATAGGTGTGCTTTCTTCTTCTACTATTATACGTTAAAGGAGGCATTATGCATGGGTTGCTAAATTATAGCGAAACTACACAAGATCCAGTCACTGAAAATAAACATGGACATAAAAGGCAAAAGCGAAAATATTTTCTAATATGTGAATCATGTTTTTGGTGTGCTTCTGCTTTAAGTCTTCGACCAATAGGGAATGAACAATTCCTAAATGTCCTATGTGTGATGATGACTATTGCATCAGTATAATTCCAATTTCAAGGGGTCATGTGTGAAAATAACACATGAACCGAGCAGCACAATTTCGAAGCCCATACTCTCCGCAATATTTCGCATCTTTGAGATCGTATATCTGCCATACGCAGTGATTAGTTCTGCAACCCTTACATCGTAATATTTGAAATATGGACTACCGAATACACCATATCCACCATTAATAAGAATTTTGAGTGCTAGCTGTTTTACATCGTTTTCTAATTTCTTTTGCCTTGGCTCTTCCTGAGGTTAGGAAGGCTTTGAAGAGGTAAATCAAGTTGCAGTAATGCTGTTACCCTCTGGCATTTTTCAGTGCCTCAATCTCTTTCATAAGTTTCATTAACTTATCTGACAAAGATGCTATTGCATCAGCATTTAATGAATCTCTTTCCATCAATTTATTGATAACTTGTCCTTTTTCGTACAACTGAAGTTTGATATTGTCATTACTGATCTTAGATTGTTCTATAACGTCTTCCATTTGTCTCTGAAGTCTATTTTCACTACTTATTGTAAGGAAGGGCACTGCCTTCAAATAATCCTTTAAAATCTCATCTGATGTGGCACGATAATAGCTGTTAGTAGACATGCCAAGTGAATGACCCATCAATTTCTCTATATTTATTGACTTCATTCCAGCCATTTCACATTGCGTTTTATACCACTTACGAAAGCCGTGATCTGTCTGAAATTCATGGCGCTTTTTTCCCGCTTCTAATATGGTCCGTACTCCTTGAGCCCATAAAGCACGTTCAACAAGTCGTTTAACTCCAATAGATTGCAATTTAATAGGCTCGTTAACCTTTCCTTTCTCTTGTTTTCTTGGAAGTTTTGCAGCATTCCACAGATCTCGCATAACCCAACTATCTTTAGTGACATGTTCTCCACATGCAGCTCGATACTTCATCCATGACTGTAAAAATAAGAAAGCCTCTGGAGTTATGAATGTAATATATTCATCATCTTCACCTGCATACACGTTAATTTTTGCAGCAACTAATTTGCCATCCCTTAATATTGGGTATACGTGATTCCACTTCAAATAGTCCCAGGCTCCTATCCTTATTCCCGAAGAAGTCATTGTGGATACTATGGGCTTGATTCTTCTATCTGGGTATTCTATAATTTTAGAAATCTCTTCAATAGTTGGAGCTCTATCATCTGCATACATTCTTCCTTTTGGAAGACCTCGAGTAATTTTCTTCCATGGGATGACAATGTCGGTTATTTCACAAAACATTTTGAGTGTCTTGATATAATTGTGTAGAGTGCCTGCTGTTATCTCCTTCTTCTCGACTCTTTCCTTTTGACAGTACAGGATCTGATGATATTATTAAATGCCCAGTTAGAATTAGTTCTTCCCTTGTAAGCGAACGTGTTGCAGCGTTCGTCAAATGTTGTACCTTTGTCTAAATTAATAGCATCAAAGAAACCACGCAAGCGTCTGAAGTAAGACTCTTTAGTATAAGGAGATCTAATCCCGTATACAAACAAAGTATAAGGTTCTACGTTGTCTTGTTTTTGTTCTTCTCCCTCTTCTTCCAGTCGATAATTTATCAAGCTCTGTTCTCACTTTTTTATTCCCACGAGTCCATTTAGAGAACTATTATCAATGCGGGTTCGGTGGGATTAGTTACGATATCGGTGCTAAAAGTAGGTTCCTGCTAATGGTAGAATATGTCCAAGCTTTAAAGGTTTTCCTTAACGTTACATCTTTGCATGCAAACTTGTAAGATGCAAAAGATAACTATGTCAATTCCAACCGGCTATATCTTTTTCGGCAATTATTCTTGTAGGATTTATTCGTACAAGAACTTCACCTTCAGTACTATTTCTTCTGCCATAAGATTCCGCATTCTTTTTTCCCATATATCGTTCTGCTATTTTAGTTGCCCACTTTAAAAGCTCATTACGTTTATAATGTTGTATTTTTGCAGTACCTTCTACACTTACAAACGAAAATGGTGGTACTTGATCATCGACACAAATACTTATTCTATTATCACGTTGAATATTTTTTGCTTTGACTGATGTACTGTTAGTGGTAAATACGATATTGCCATTATCACTATCATTGTCGTCCACTGTAAACCAAATTGGAACGACATGAGGGCTTCCATCTTTTTTAGCTGTTGCCAACTTTCCTGTTAAAGTACCTTGCATAAGGAACCTCTTAATTTCTTTTTTGGACATTTCTGTCATTATATTTTCGTTATTATACCAGATTTTATAAGGCGTTTGTAG
>JBKPMK010000327.1:0-11864 GCA_046732115.1 Thermoproteota archaeon | reverse complement strand
TTTAATTTCTTTTCAAGTATTGAATTTAATTTTTGTAATGGATCTACCTTGGATTCTGGCCTACCTATGCCAACTCCAATTCTTATTCTATTTTTTGACACTGGGAAAACCCAAGCATAACCAGCTTCAGAATAGTCTCGTCCTACCAAGAGTGTCCATGTTTCTGTGTCAACTTTTTCGCAATAACACTCATACTCAGCTCCGACTCCGTATCGCCTCCATTCATTAACTATGCCTAACCTCCTAGCTATAGAAGTATTGAAACCACTGGCATCTATGACAAGTTTGGAACCTATTACTACGTCTCCTTTAGGAGTAGTTACTTTTAATCCAGAAATTCTATTATTAGAGTCTACAATTACATTGATGACGTTACTCTTTACCATAATTTGAGAACCTTCCTCCGCCGCCAGGAATGCAAGATGTTGAAATGCGCTTCTAACATTCAGTACACACGATTTAGCTGTACTGCCTCGTATAGTAACTTCATTAGATGGTGATATAAAACAATAGTTTTTAATAGGATTGTAATGCTCGCTAGTAATTCCAAGTTTTTCAATTTCTTCGATCCATGTCACACCACTGGTTCTGATATTATGTGCTATCGATTCGTCTTTTTCGAACAGAATTACTTTAGCTCCAGATCTGGCAGCTGCGTAAGCAGCAGAGAGCCCTGCAGGACCACCACCTACAACTGCTATATCACAATCTACCATTAACGAATATGCACGTCCGCGTGGTCACTCCTCAATCCCTTATCTAAGAAACCAGTCAAAATCAAAATCATCAAAACCAGCTAACTTAACCGGCAGTAAAGGATATGTTATCAAACAGCATATAAGGGAGAATCGAATCTGAAAGTATCTTCCTTTCATTTGAGAGCCCAACAAGATTGTATAATGCGTCAAATACATTGCCAGCTACCATCACTTCTTTTACCGCACATTCACTGATACCATTCCTTATATATTGTCCACCTTTCACGACACCCGAGAAATCGCCGTTGATAGGATTAACATTTCCAGAGAATCTGTTAATTAGAATACCTCTGTCGATCTCAGCAATTAAATTCTCCAATTTTGATTTTCCAGATTTGACAATAATATTACTAGTTGATACAACAGGTGGTGTCTTCGGAGAACCTCCTGCATTGCCAGTACTTTGAGTATTATCTTTGTTAGCAGTATAAGTATTATAGAGAAATCTTCGCAAAATCCCATTTTCTATAACAGTGTTACACTGATGTGGGACCCCCTCTCTATCAAAGCTTGAAGATGCCAAGCCACTTACGTTAGTAGCGTCATCTTCTAAAGTGAAGAGATCCGACGCCACAGAACTTCCAATTTTGTCTTCAAATTTACTTGCTTTCTTCTGTACTGCATGTGAATTAATAGAATATGCCAATACATCCTGTATTAATTCAGTTGCAGCCAATGGACTCAACAGCATTTTTCCATTAAAACTTTCAATCTTTTGTGCATGAAGTGACTTTATGACTGTTTTAGCAAATTCTCTTGAGGCCACAGTTACATCAATATCCCGTACGTAATGGGCACCCCCATATTGGAGATCAAAGTTTGATACCTCATTGTCATTATCATTTAATGCCATTCCCATAATTGACCAGGAGAATGAGCTAATTGCTTCCTCAGCTGTAACACCATTAGAGTTCAATAGTCCATGGCACATTATAGAACTTGAAAAGTTACCACTGTCTACGCTAATCCTCTTGTCAGAGCTTTTCGCTGCAAATAACATCTCTGTTGCCATTTTAACTGCATCAGACAGGCCAAATGATTCTGATTTGGTATCATAAATACCGTCAAGTAATGTTATCTTAGACCTGCTAGGCATTGAATTAAACTTATCAGCAGGGCTTACTTTGGCAAGTTTAATTGCTTGTTCAATTGCGTTCTCAATATGCAGTCTATCCAAGCTATTTATAGATGAAAATCCTAGCGAACCATCCACAAGCACTCTGATTCCAAGGGTACTGCTAGTATGATATGTTGACTGCTTAAGATCGTTATTCTCAACAAAAACTTCAAGCTCTCTGTTTTTGAGCATATATACTTCAGCATATTGGGCTCCACTCTTTTCCGCTTGAGATACTCCAAAGGAGAGGTACGTGTCAAAGTCGTTATTAATATTACCTTTTTGTTGTTCCATCTTGTCTATTGCAAGCCTCCTATAATCGCCCTGCACCTAATGTGGGGCCCACCACCATCCACCTTTGCTGGTTGGAATTTTCCACAGTATCCAGTTCCAATATCATATTCAAAATCCTTTCCGACCATATCCACTGATTGTAATACATCGAAGGCATTTCCAGAAATGCTCGCTCCTTTCATTAATTCTTGGATCTCACCGTTTTCGATCCTACATACTTCTTGTGCACCAAACATAAATTCTCCATTAGCGTCAGCTTGACCATTTCTAGGACCTTTTATTAAATAACCATGTCTAGTCTCTCTTATGATTTCATCTAATTTGTCATTACGTGGTTCAATGAAAGTATTTCTCATTCTAATAAGTGGATCGTCACTATACTCAAATGCACGCGCATTGCCAGTCGGTGCAGTATCAAAAATTAATGCAGTTTCACGATTGTGCAGAAAGGATTTTAGAACACCTTTTTCGATGATTGCAGTTCTATCTGCAATAACTCCTTCATCATCTACAGGGATAGTTCCCGCAGCATTTGCAGCAATATTTGACTGTCCACTATCTACCAAAGTGATCAGTTCACTAGCAATTTTATACCCAATCTTGTCTTTGACGATGGAGCCTGAAAGGACAAAATCTGCCTCTACCATGTGCCCGATAGCTTCATGGGATATCAGGCCCACCATCCCAGGATCCAAAACCAAAGATGTTTTCTCACCAACAACATGTTTTGCTCCAAGCAATCTGGTCGCTTTCTCGGATGCTAAAATAGCATACTCAAGATGGTTTTTTTTTAGAAATAAATCCTTCCATCCGCCAGTGATTCCAATTCCTTCAGATATAGTAACGCTTTCAGCTCCCATACGGGCCACAGACACAACATTAAATTCGGGTTTGGAATCATAAATTTCTGCTTCTGTACCATCGCTATTAACTATGATCTTATGATCTAATATTTCATGGTACACGCAAGAGGAGGATTTTATAGCTTCTGAATACTTTCTAGCATGGAGCTCACTCTCTTGAACAATTTTTATTTTCTCTGCTATGTCAACACTATCAAGATCTGTGTTTAGGTTTGGCTTATACACTCCCCTAATAACGTCATATTCTGCGAGTCCTGTCACCTTCCTCTTCTTAGTTTCACCAAGTAATCTTGCTGCAGAGACTGCTTTGGCTGAAGAGTCAATCAATGCCTCTCTTGATACGTTGTTTGTGCTGCTAAAACCCCAACAACCATCAACTAGAACTCGAATTCCGCATCCAGAGTTCTGTACATTGCGTATCGTCTCTAGCTCTCCATTGCTAAAATTTATCTCATTCGTAATTCTTGATAGGTAACGAGCTTCGATATATTTTGTATCTCTGCTTTTTGATATTACAGATCGTAAATCATCAATAACTAATGAATTTGCCATATAAATAAGGTCAGGTGGTTATCGGTAATCGGATATATGTTTATCCCCTATAAGTGATAATCGTTAAATTCTACTAAATAGCAAAAGGATCCAATTGTACATTTTATATGATCAAAACTAGATTCTTTACATAAAATCCTTTCTTATTTTTATAAATAAGATCATATATAATTTGACACTAGCTTGACTAAACATACTTTAATTATAGGAGACTCAAGCTATATGCCAGAAATTGAATCTGGCTCAGTTCAATTTGTAGTCACCTCGCCTCCCTATTGGAATCTCAAAAAACTATGGCAGTCTCCGGATAAACCTTACACATAAAAACAAATTATCCGAAGAATTTGTAAAACAAGTGGCTTGGAGCGTATGGGACATGCCAATCTCATTTACAAAAGGACACCCAGCACCATTCCCATATGCCATACCTGAACGTCTGATAAGGCTATATACCTTTGAAAATGATACTGTCCTTGATCCTTTTGGTGGTAGTGGCACCACTATGAAAGCAGCAAGAGATCAAAATTCAATTCTCTATGAGATCAATCCAGAGTATATTAAGCTTATAAAAAATAAAGTGAACTGGAATAGCAAGAGCGTGGATTCAGATGCTAGATATGAGATCAAAGTCAGGAATAAGCAGCGACCTACTACAAACTGATTTAGCAAGAGTCAGCAATCTGGATAGTTTGGATTGGGAATCAAAGGATGCAAGTACAAGATATCTTACTCATAGCTATCATTCGTACTCAGCAAAATATATTCCACAGATCCCTCATTATTTAATTTCGAATCTTACCAGGAGAAAGGAGCTCATATTAGACAATTTTGTCGGAAGTGGGACAAGTTTAGTCGAATGTAAGGTTCTTGGCAGACACGCAATAGGTATAGATATCAATCCTTTAGCATGTTTAGTAGCAAAAGTAAAAACTACAAATATTCACAAACCGGATTTGGAAAAAATTTTGTCAATCTCCATGTCAATCAAGGAGGATATATTAAAATTACGTGCTAGTCGCAGATATACCAACAACAATACGTCAACTTTTGATCTTCAAGACCTAGGCTCGATTAATAATAATGATCACTTACTGGCTAACATACCAAATCACAATATTCTGAAATGGTTTAGCAAAAATGTAATTTACGAGCTGCTAACGATAAAGCTAAAAATTGACTCGCTAGAAGAAAACCACATAAGAGATTTTCTTCTGGTAGCTTTTTCTTCTATCCTACGTAGTAGTTCCAATGCTACTAGTGGTTTTGGAAACCTGATGATTAACAAGCAGCCTCCAAAGAAGAGCAACATATTTGAAAAATTTAATCGAGTCGTCAACATAATGGTTGCGAAGATGGAAGAATTCAACCAAGTTACAGAAAACAATTCAAACATCAAAATATTTAATCATGACACTCGCAGCCTTAGATTCATCGCTGACTATACGATAAGCTTCATTTGCACTCATCCACCATATATGGCATCCGTTCCCTTTGCAGAATATCAGAAGCTATCTCTATGGTGGTTGGGTTTTAGCCAACAAGAACTGGAAAATAAACTCATAGGTGGTAGACGTGCCAGAAGTGATACTCCAGAGAGTTTTTTTCAAGATATTTTCATGACATTAACAGAAATGAAACGAGTATTACAGGAAAAAAAATACTGTTGTATTATCATTGGAAATCCGGTATATAATAATAGAGAATGGCAATTGAATGAGCTTATAAAAAAGAATGCTTCAGACGTGGGGTTTACATTAGTAAAGGAAATAGCTCGTATGAAATATAGATTAACTATGGGCAAAATGAAACAAGAGTTTATCTTAATTTTCAGGAATTAGACAAGCAATAAATTAGCATAAAATAATATATTTGTAAGAATTCCCTGTACAGGATATTAAAATAAAATGGATATTGTCCCTGCCTACCCCGCTCCAGACTTCAAAAATATTGTGAAGTGGGAAAATTCAGAACCTATATCTATCAAAGACCTTAAAGATAAGGTGGTCTTATTAGATTGTTGGACATATACGTGCATATTCTGCTTGCGTACTATACCAATAATGAAACGCCTGCAGGAAAAATACTCCAAAAAATATGGTTTTTTAGTAATACAGGCACATTCCGCTGAATACGAATTTGCGCGCAATATACTAAATATTCAAAAAGCATTAGCATATTATGATGTTAGCAGTATTCCAGTAGCATTTGATACAAATAACAGAACATGGGAAGCATATGGCAATATGTACTGGCCTAAACACATTTTGATTGATCAAAACAACTTCATTCGCTACGAACATGCTGGATATGGCACAATAGATGAATTTGAAAATGCAGTATTGGAATTATTAGATGAGTCAGGATGCAGACCTACTGAAGACATAGACGATGAAAATCCTAACGATGAAATTTTTGATACCTATGGAATGCATTTTAATGGCATAGCGCCTGAGATCTGTACAGGCTATTCCAGACTTAGGCGATTTGGAAACAATCAGACAATGAGACCAGACGAGCCTAACACGGCGATTGATCCTGGTTCTCACATGGAAAATGTCGTTTACCTTTCTGGAAAATGGATATGGGAAAGAGAAGGAGTAAGAATTTGTCCTGGGGCTAAAGAAAAGAATGCTGCGGTTATCATGAAGTATAATTCTGCAAGACGTGTTCATGGAATTATTGGAACGTCAGACGCAAACGTAGGACGGGTAGAAGTAAAGATCGATGGAAATTATTTAACAAAGGATCAATTAGGGACGCATATGAAATTAAAGGACGGCATTAGCTATGTAGATATTGAATGGCCGTTCATTCATAACCTGATTAGGACAGAAGAATCAGAAATACACGAAGTTCAAATTATTCCACGTTCAGATAATTTCGTTTTTAACACTTTTGTATTTGGCTGACTAACAATCTAAAGTTTAGTCTTATCTCTGGTCATTATATGTAATTGTTATCCGTGCATATTTCTGGATATTAAAATCCAGACCGTTGAACCCGATCTGCGACACTGTTGTTGTTGATAAGTATTAATGTACCCTACCACTATAACAACAATAACCATAATACTATCAAACAGCTCAAGCTTCGCATGTATTGAAGATACCTTGTATTGGGGATACGAATATGACGATGGAGCAATCGCACGATTTGAGTGTAGGCCGATATCCATGTATAACAAGTACAGGGCTATTGCAATGAATATGATAGAAGATATAGCGACTAAACATACTATGTAGGCTAGAGTTAAAAGACGAAAAATAAGAAAGGAAACTTGGTCAAATTTCTGAATTTGGTTCTTATGTTCTGATCGCTAAGCAGTCAACTGCGAAAACGCGCATAGGATTATGTTGTGATATCTTTGTTACATGTTTTGTATTTATCATTATGTATTAAAACGACCAAAATGATTGTTATACTATCTTCCATTTCTTTTCTGTCAAGGAAGTTTTTTATTATATATTTTATAATTCAAAGTGTGAAGAAGGAAAACGTCGAGGTTCATACGGAAGAAAATAATAGTAAACCGCTCCAAGAGAATTCTTTGGCACCAGACTTCATTGCACTAGATCTGGATGGTAAAGCTATAAAGCTCTCTGATTTTTGTAATAAAAAGGAAGTTGTGGTCTATTTTTATCCAAGAGACTTTACCCCTGGCTGTACAACAGAGGCAGCAGAATTTACAAGAGAATACGTTAAATTCAAAAATGCCAACATAGAAATAATCGGGGTGAGTCCTGACAACGATGACTCACATAAAAAGTTTAGAGAGCAAATGAAAATTCCCTATTTACTTGCATCAGATGCTCAAAATGAAATATCTAGGAAATACGGTGTTTATGGAGTCAAAAATTTTATGGGTAGAGAATATAAGGGAGTCAATAGATCAACCTTCCTAATCGACAAAAATACTATAGTTATTAAAGTATATCCAAGAATAAAGCCGATACCAGGTAAAGGATTTGCTGACGATTACATTAACATTTTCAAGATGATCGCGAACAATAAAAATCCATCAACAAAATCAAATAATGAATGATACAATACAAAAGAACTCCTATAGATAAATAGTCTCATTTTTCTCTGTCGGCTCTACTTGAATCTTCGTATTATTATTCGTGATAAAAACAAAAATCTTGATAATATATAGAACATGACAATTTTATGTATTTCAGGTTAATGTTTTGTTATCAGTCTTCACATAGACGTTTTATGGAAACCAACGCACTCCCTTGTAAATCTGAAGTATGTTGACAACTGCCATTTGCCATCTGGCAGAGGTAAGTTAAGCTGGCGTATAGAAAACTCATGCTATACCTTTTTATTGATACTTGTATTATCGTTACTAATAATAATAATAATAATAATAATATGCTGCAGCAGCTTCCTTTGCATAAAACAACTAATATATTTAATAGGCCAAGCGTATTTATATTCTATAATGAAATGAACGTATGCCAAGGAATCAAAAGATAAACAAAAAGGAGCGAATTTGTAAATACTGTGGTTGGAATATAGATGAACCAGATCTAGAGATACTTACTTTCTTGCATTCTGATTGTTGGAAGGAATATAGAAAAAATAACTTAGTATATCCTATGCCTGGACTTGTTTAGTATTGCGTATTATGTCCCTCGTGTCAATTGTCTTTTAAAAGTAAGAACACGACTCTATTGATAGTATCAATTAAAATATACTTGCATTTAACATAATAATGTTATTCAATACTTAATTAGTTACATTAGGCCTAAAAAAGCATCTTATTTCTCAATTTCGCGACCAAAAACCAAAAAGGAGACTAACAAAAGACAAATGTCATACGAGGAGCAATCATTATTCATGGAGGTATACCCAGAACTCAAATAAGTCAGCATAACAAAGACTCTAAAAGGCGTGCTAGTAAATTACCTTCAGTTTTGACTGATTGTTCTACTAGCTTTATTACCTGCACCTAGCTAATATGACGACACTTTAATTTTTGTCAGACTCCTCAATCGCACTTTTTTTTCGTGGAAACATTTTCTCATATGGCTCCAATATACTTCTACAAAATTGCATACCCTTTTGTGTAGGCCTGTATACTGTAACTATTCTTTTGCCAGTATGTGTTTCGCTTTTGCTTATCAGCCCATTTAGTTCTAACTCATAAATGATGGATTTGTGTTTCTTTAAGTTTAATCCACAAAAACTAATTAATGCAGTCTGGTTTAGTTCACCATACTCAACCAATTTCAGTATTATATCCTCAACAATATAGATCCTATCGCGATATGAGGATGTAGAACCAGACATCACTAGCAACTGGTTTGTAACGTTGTTTATACCTATACACTCATTTAAAGGACAAGCTTGTTTAGTAATGTTACGCATAATAATATCAACTGCTGTAAACGTTACTCTAATATGACCATTTGCGCCTATAAGGTTAGTTTCAGTAAAATAACCGTCTACGTTTGCCCAGCTATTCCTTAAAAGCAAAGAACATGAGCATGGTTACCAATTCGAATTCCAATAACGATAACGATAACCTCTATTTCCTAAATTTTGTCTAGTTTTAGGGCTTAATTTTACTTGTTAGATGTCCACACAAAGTGTTTTCATGTCATTAATAAGTGATTACTGAATATACACATTAAATGAGTAAAAATAGCGGATAATATATATAGTAATCGTCTTTTAGATGATTTTGCATTAGTAGACTGTAGACGTGAGATAATATACATCGCACGTTTTTGGTTTCTGCGGATGCAACACAAGAAACAAAGTGAATAGACAGGATTGGTATCTTGGCTTGAGCAACATAGCTTTAAGATAATGATGCAAGGATGCCAGAAAAACTATCATAGGTCATACTCTCCTCTTAAATACATAGCAGGTGACTATACTCCTACAGCTCAGGACAAGACTAGCATATCGAGTTTCACAGCAAATATCAGCGTTCTAGACCTGCTATCTAAATCTTAGCGCTAGGACGTTGATGCATGATCATTGTCATTCTCTAAAGCTACTTCGTCTAGTTTAACTGAAAGCTTGTACCATCTGCCACCATATTTGAAAGTATGTGAAGATGTTTTCCTATTACTAGAATAACGATATCCAATACCTCTGATCTGCTGACTTAATCGTTGTCTTAATTTATCTACCTGGTATTCTGCAATCATCAAATTACCTGCTATATTTTCTAGTTCTAGATCCCTATTTATATCGTCATCGTCATTCTCTTCTTCTATCTCGTCAGGGATGTCTTGTTGTCACCCGTTATTATTATTATTAATCCGCATTTTCGATGTATACTTTATCTCCTATCTTGTAATGGATCTCATCAATATAATTTGCTTGGTCCACAACAGGCGATGATAGATTTGCACCACATACAGGTATTCCTCGTACTAGCAGAAATTGTTTTTGCTCCTCTTCTTCTCCTTTTTTCAAGAGAATGCTGGAACTCATATTACATATAATAGTTTACAATGTATAATAAGATATTGGAGAAAGATATTAGAGATTTGACACAGACAAATGGATCCGGAAAAGCTTCAGATCAAAACCTGGAATATAATGTCAACATACCTTAGATGAACCGAAGTGCCAAACCTTCATAATGATATAAATTACAATTTACTGCCACTAAACTCAAAAAGTAAACCTTCAATATTGGCTTAAACCGTGTATTTATATTAGATTCTGCGTGCCTGATCAGAGAAAACATGATATGTAGAATACTTAGATATCTATTCAACATTTCCAGAAGACTGGTGCAGGTGAGGATAATTCAATAACAAACAGACACTTGTAAATTGTGTCAGGGAGTTGTATAAAATGGGTCTCACATCATCAGTATCTGGTAACCACAGTATTAGGATGAAAAGCAAAAAGTGGATGTGGATAACTCCATCTGGAATTCCTCGTTATATCCTACAAGAGAAAGATTTGGTTAAAGTTCACTTGGAAGCAAACTCTACAATTAGCCATGGGACTAGTAACGGATCTAGAGATAAATTAAAACCGAGCATTGAATGGCGTATGCATGCTTCTATCTATAATAAAAGATCAAAGGTAAACGCAATTGTTCACACTCATAGTCCTTATACTCTTGCTATTGCTATTTCAGTAAATGAATTTCAACACATAATAGAAGAAGCTAAAATTGTGGTAGGAAACCCCGTAATAATATCAAATGAGCCATCAGGATCACTAGATTTGGCAAACGCAGTTTCAAATGCATTTGTAGGAGAAAAAGATAAAGAACAAGTAAGAGCAGTCATAATTAGAAATCATGGAGTGGTATCTATTGGAAATAATATATGCCAAGCTCGTGCAGTTATAGAGTCCCTTGAAGAATGGGCTAAAATCTATACAATATCTAAAATCTTTGGCGGAGCAAAGTATGTATTATAAAAGATAGCCCCCTGTTACTGTATCTTTTTCAATAGTTGCTGACAAAGAATTGTTGAGCAGTCAATAGTTTAAGTTACCACACTTAGATTCTTCAAGAAAAACCTTAAATTATATGATCTATAACCAGCGGTGTTTGAAAATTGTAGCCATTCTTTACCCTGGTGGCTGCTAATTGCTATACTTAAAAGAAGCCCAATTCAAATAAACACTCATGATGAAGGAAAAGAAAAACAAACAGTGTCCAATATGTGGTTGTACAGACCATATATTGATAGGATGTGTGACACATTGGCGAAACCATGTTAAGAATGACGAAGGACGATGCGAAATAGGAAAAGGTGAAGAGAAGAGCACCCGTAATTAAAACTAATACGGTCTGCGAATACTGTAATTGCAGCTTTATATATAAGTTTTAAAGACTTAACAAATTGAAATATTTAAGTAATCTCTACAAATATATCTACCGTATCGTTTCTGAAAAATATGCACTTTTTCCAATGAGTGAATCGAACGCATAATGATGTGAGTGAGGATATAGAATTAACTGGAATTTGTCCTATGTCAGTACCAATTGTCCTATTATATCTCTTATCTTATCAAAATTTAATGAAATGTATCACTGCTAGTGTGTACCTGCTCCAAATGTAACTTGAATTCACTAGAGGTGTCAAACTCCTTACCACAGTATTCACATACAATACCATTATTATCCGGTTGGTTATCTTCTCCCTCTTCCTGCACGGTTTAACCATAATTCTATAGTATAAAAAGTTATACAATTAGCAAATTCCATCGGTTGAAGCTTTAATTAAGAAGATGAGAAATTATAATTATTTTCTCTTTTTCTTGCTATATGGTCGTTGATAACACTCTTTTTCT
>JBKPMK010000326.1:0-10117 GCA_046732115.1 Thermoproteota archaeon | reverse complement strand
TATACGTAGGAACAAAGTCTCCAATAACTGGTATCAATTCAATTGTATTTATTGCAGTGGAAATTTTACTTTTTGTTATAGAATATAATAAGCTAGTTGTAATAACATCAAATACATCTCCAATAACTGGTAAATCAAATAGTGGAGCTGCAAAGTAGTCTAAAGCATCAGCTATAACAGAAATTGTCATGGCTGCTGCGGCTTTATGAATGAATGGCGTACCTTGTTTCGTTATCTGCATACTGTTTAATACATGCAATATATTTAATAAATATATCACTAGCGATATTAGGTAAATCACTAGTGATTTACATCTTAGTTCTATAACGGTCTTGCGAATATCGCTAGCAATATATCTAATATAGGCATAAATGTATTGTAGCCAATGAATAATAAATAAAATACCTTAAACTTTATATTTAGTATTTGTGCTAGCATTCAGTATTCTCGACATTTTAAGTGTCATATGTACATAATTATATAATTATGTCACACTAATACCACTAACAAATAAGGTTTAAACCCTTGAGTAAAGCTGAAATACTAGAGTATTTTGATGTCAAGAAAAAGAATTTACGAGATGAATCATCAGCAACGTTTACACTATTTAAAAAAAACAGCTGCTTTATCTAATCGGGATATTACTGTAATACAGAATCCATCGTCGGTGTTCAATTTTGATGACGCCAACAGAATGATAGAAAATGCAATTGGTATGCTAATTCTTCCTCTGGGTATAGCTACAAACTTTGTGATCAATGGTAAAGAATATGTCCTGCCGATGGCTATAGAGGAGCCGTCTGTTATTGCTGCATCAAGCAAAGCAGCTAAAATTGCAAAAATAAAAGGAGGTTTCACAGCACAGGCCGATAGATCGTTGATGATCGGCCAAGTACAATTAGTTTCTTTGCCTACTTCTGTGGAATCTGCAAAAAAGAAGATCTTGTTTAATAAAGAACATCTGCTCAGTTTAGCAAACTCAAAAAGCAAATCTGTTATAGCAAAAGATTTGGAAGTTAGACGAATACATGATAAAAGCCACAACAAAATGGGAGAAATGTTAGTTGTAGAATTAATTATCGACACACTAGATGCGATGGGTGCAAACGCGATAAATACAATGTGTGAATTCATATCGCCAAGAATTGAGGAGCTAACAGGTGGCAAGGCTATTCTAAAAATACTTTCGAATTATGCAACGAGACGACTTGTAAGGTGTAAGGCAATCTTCGATAAGAGCGAGCTAGGGGGGGAGCAGATTGTGAAGAGAATTTTGTACGCATATGCCTTCGCATATTCTGATACATATCGTGCTGTGACTCATAACAAAGGTATAATGAATGGAATTGATGCAGTAGCATTGGCTACAGGACAAGACTTTCGTGCAATTGAAGCTGGAGCACATGCATATGCAGCTAGAGATGGGACATATCGGTCATTGACAAGGTGGTATAAAACCAAAGATGGTGATTTGGCAGGAGAAATAGAATTACCAATGGCTGTTGGAACAGTAGGTGGAATAGTGTCGGTTCATCCCATAGTTAAGGTGGCATTAAAAATTTTGAACGTTAAAACTTCCCAAGATCTTGCGATGGTATTATCTGCTAGTGGTCTTGCACAAAATCTAGCTGCAATAAGAGCTTTAGCATCAGAAGGTATACAAAGCGGCCACATGAAACATCATGCAAGAAATATTGCTACTGTGGCAGGAGCTGAGGGTGCTCTGATTGATATTGTCGCAAGTAGAATAGCTGCGGAAAACAATATAAATATAAACCGTGCAAAGGAGATTCTAGAATCAGTATCCAGGAAAACTAAATAATGAATAGAGATTAACCTAAATACCTTTTTTACAGATCTATAAAGATGAGTTCGATGCACAAGTATTGAAAGATTAAGGCACTCCAAGAACATTTACACTAGTCCTTACGTTGAAGTGCATTGCTAAGCCTTGGACATCACTGCAATTAATTCTGGCATTTATCTTGTTATTTCCTTGTTTTACTGAAGCATATTTGGAATTAAGAAAAGCGTTCCATTTCGAATAATCATTAGGTCCACCAGGACCGGCTGCAACAGCATTTTGATTCGGCTTTATGCCATTTAGATTAACAAGCACACTACAAGTAGAAGTTGAATTATCTATCGATGTTCCTGAGACTTTGAAGTCTTTCCCTATAGATACTTGCTGTCCCTTGTATGGTGCTGTGATTTTAACTGCATCTGATAGCTTTTCTATAACTTGTGTTGCTTTAGTTGTTGCTGCCGCAGTTGTCATTGTTGCTGTTGAGATCGATTGTGAGGAGGATGGTGATGGAGGCTGCGTGTTTGTTCTGACCTGTATTTTATATTTACTGTCCCACCAACCATAACCTCTGCTTGCATCCAAATTAATATATGGATATTTTGTAGCATTATAAGGAAATGGTTTAATTTGAAATGTTGCTTCTGGATTTGTATTAAGATATATTGTTCGCAAATTTGCTAAGGATTGTTTCAGGGCATCTTTGGATATTGTACGTGCAAATCGACTATCTGATATCATGATGACTTTTGCGTTTTTTACATTTTTTGTGAAACCATGCTGAGCATCTACCATCCTGAAGTCAAAATTCTCATTAAGCACATACTTGGGTATCCAGAAGAACCCCCAAACAGGATGAGGACCAAGCAAAATTACGTCGCTATTGCTATTACCTGAACCGCTATTTCTGCTATTGGTATTGTCGTCCGAAAGTTTTTGAGCTACAAAAGCTGATACCTCAAAAAATGATGAATTGATATTAGTAGTTATCAGCATAATAGTACTCACTAATCCAAAAATTGCTATTCCTGAAATTATGATAAATGGTAATAAACGACCAATAGTGCTTTTTAGCCTTCCAATTTTATTTGCTATATCAACTATCATTACTGCAGCAGCAATAGAAAAGAACGGAAATAAGGGAACTAGGTGAAATGGCAATGCCCAGTTTACTTCATAAAGAAAAAGCAAGAAAGGAAGAGCCCAAAGCAAAAGGAAGTATTCTCTTTTTACTGCTGCAAAAATTAACCCAGCTAACCCTATAGTAATAAAAACTGGATCAAAAGTGAAGTCATCATATAATGCGGCTTCTAATGGAGATTGACCTAATCGGGTTCCTTGGTAAATAACCCTGCTGAGCCAGAAATCAAATGAATATCCCACCGATACGCTATAGATCGGCCAAATTAAGGGTATTAAAATTACTGGAATGAACCAAAGTCCCAATATCTTCATCTTTGCGGCGTTGAGACGAAATATTGATGATAGCCTGTGCCTCGAGTCGTTATCAATCTTCTTGTTATTAGTAATACTATTGGTATTATTAGTAACGTTCGTATAAATAAGGAATCCGATAGCCGGAATCATTGTAAAGACGGGAACTTTTGTAAATACGGCTAGACCCAAAAATATGCCAGAAAGTAAAACTAAAGTTATCTGCTTACGAGTGTTAACATTCTGTGTACTTGCATGAATACCATTTTTACGAATCTCGTTTGGACCTTTAAGATAAATCGCTGCTAAAATGGATGATAATATAAGCGGCAACTGGATAGATTCGAGAAATATTCTTCTTGTCATCCAGCTCAATGGCATTACTGCAAATAAAATGGATGCAATCAAAGCAACTGTAGTATTGTTGTATCGACGTTCTGCTATTTTGTAAATAAGAAAGGTATCAGCTACGGCGAGTAAACCTATTAAGACCCTAGGTACAAGCCAGAGCATTTCAGTTATGTGTAATGCATTGCTAGTGTTGGTAGTTCCATTGGTAATCATAGAAGGGTTCAATAAATTGGGGTAACCACTTACTCGTAACGCTCCTGCCAAAAAAATTTGCCCAAAATATGGATGATCGATTGGATTGGGGAAGACATCTTTTGACTCTTGAGGACCCAATCCATCTAATACCTCCATAGCCCTTCTCATGTAGTGTCCTTCGTCGTGGTCTATAGATGGAAATCCAATTGGATTAAAGAGATGAGTGAATGCTGATAATGACAGAGGAATTGCTATTAGAAAGATCTTCTTAGAAACTATAAAATTATTGGGGGCAAATCTTATGTTCAGTTTCTAACATAGACTACTTAATATCCTTATAAACCTTCTTAAATAGTTTTGATAGAATTATAAACATAAAGTTATGCATTGTAATTATTATCGCCATAAGACTATTTCAGTTCAGATATAGTCCGGTTAAATCTAACGTGTGCTGTCTTAGAATACTCGCATCAGATGATATCTTACAAGCTAAAAATATCGTATAACACATGTTTTGACACTCATTGCTTATTTAGCAGTCACAAATTAGTGTTAACCTAAAAATGGTAATGTATGTATATCGGAATTGCTATTAGCTTCTGCTTGACGGTTCATTGGTGGTATGAACTGGATTTAAAGGAACTATTCTGTAAATAGTTCCATCAAAGGTAAGAACATAAAGATATCTATCATAAGGTCCGACTTCCAAATCTGTTATTGCACCAAATCCTTTTGCAAATATTATTCCACCTTGCTGCATCTCAGCCGGCGTATTTGCTATTTTGTCTGCAAGTGGGCCATTTAAAACCAATGCAGTTCTATTTTGATTCAGTTTAAAATGGTAAATATTTCCACCATGATAGTCTGCTACAAACATGTCATTTTGATATTGTTTTCCTAGTTTGTCAGAGTTTAGAAACTTGATTGCAGTAGGACCAGTAGTATTAAGCCATGCAAACTCCGGAGATCTATACTTTCCTTTTCCACCAAAATCTACAAGACCTGTGGGATTTAGGGTAAATTTGCCGCTATAGTAATTTCCATTACCTGTGGTTTGCCAGAAACCTTGAATTCTTGTCCACCCACTGTTAAATCCTGGTTGAACAAGATTAATTTCATCTCCATATGTGGGACCATTCTCTGTATCCCATAGATTACCAGTTATAGGATCAAAATCCATTCCAAAACTGTTGCGTATGCCATATGCATAATAGAGATCCAGTGGAATTGTATTACCTAAAGGAGGATTATCGTCTACTATCTCACCATCTTGCGTAATTCTTAGTATGCCACCAGTTCCATCGGCTGGTGACCGCTGTGAATTTTCAGCCTGTGTTCTATGCTTGCCAACGTCTCCAATAGTGACATAAACATTGTTATCAGGTCCAATTATTATTTTTCCACCATTATGAGGAGGCCCTGGAACAGCTGGTAGGTCTAAAAGCAGTTTAGCATTTACTAGTTTACTATTATTACTGACCAATTCGTATCTATATAGACGATTACCAAGCGGATCGTGTCCTGGTACACAATAATTTAAGTTAGGACAAATATCGCTACCTTCCACTTTAGTTTCAGTATATGACACAAAAACATATGTAGGAGATGATTTGCCATTGGTGCTATTAGGCTTGGCTACGGCTATTCCAAACATCCCTCTTTCGCTTTGACTTGCCACACTAACATCTAGTACTGGTTGTGGTTGTATTTTGCCATCTATAATCCGCTGTACTGTACCATTGAGTTTCTCGCTTACCAAAATATCATCTGGTCCTAAGAAGGCCATGCTAGTAGGGAATTTTAGACCTCGCGCTACTACCTCTGCTCTTAAATTATTATCAGCTATAATTAATCCCCTTGGAAATGTGGCCATCTTAGAAACTGGTATATTGGATGGTCTAGCACTGGCTGGCAGAAAGTCGTAATTGAAGCTCATTGGCAATAATAACAAAACGACTACAAATACCAAAAATAAAACGACGTTTGAGTAGTATAATGGCATCTAGTGAAGTAGCAAATCAGGCATATTAATAAATATCTGTGGATTTTATGACGACTTTGGAAGCACCTTCAATCACAGAAAGCCAGATAAATTTTAGACTCAGATTGTTCCTTGAGAGAAAGGTGCGGTTACTATATTGTTCCCATTATTATCATTGGTAAAATTGTTATCGTTCGTATTAGTGGTATTCGATCTAACAGTATGGCATGGCTGATTAATTATACATATTGTAGTCGTTGTAACGCACTTGCCATTAATGCATGTTGTAAAAGTTGAATTGGATTCTATTTGTGCAGCAGCCTCGGTTATATTGTAATTCTGAGCTGCAACGACAAAAATGATGGTAAATGCAAGAACAATATAGCAATAATAATGATATCCATGTTTCTGCTTTGTCATACTAGAGTAATTTTATTTCATTTTTATTGCTATTAAAGATGACTATGTTAAGCTAGATTTCTAAATTAATTATTAATACGAGTTAGGATGCCGTGACCCCCTTCCAAATACATTCTGGCAAACCAGCTTATCCTCACAAGTCATAAGAAGAAAAATAATGATGAATTCGATTTGTTTGTATAGTAAATCTCCCATACTGCCGCAAGAAATTCACATGATTACAATATCAAGATCCAATCAAATAGCATCATCACATTTGATTGCTCTTAGATTTGCGTATGCTTATGACTGCGCAAAAGGCTCATCTACAGTTAAGATCCTGTCTGCATAGTCATATTTCTACTCAAATCACTAAATGTGTTATTATCGTCAGCGATAAACGTAATTTTGCCATAATTTAGAGTTTTAACTTCCTGATGAGGTGTGCCTATATTTCCAATCGTTAAAGTTATTATTATAATAAATGCTACCAATACGATAGACACATTCTTCGAACGCATTGTTTTGCTCATAATTGTTATCACCTATTTTTTAGTAGCAGTTTCTTAAACAAATTAATTACTAATCTATAATATATAAAGCCTTTGTGAAGGTGATAAAAATCAGCTCTGAATAATTAATTACTGTCTTAATGATTCCAATAATATGGCAATCAAGCTCATAACACCGTCTTGATGCCTTAATATCAAATATAAGCAGCTTTTTTATAACAGCCTAAAGTTCTACCAAAATTTAGTGCGAATCTGTAGCAATAATAAGCTTAAGTGTATCGTTTGTCTGGTATCAATATTCTCCCTATTAGTAACATTGACCGAAATAACATCTGAATCAAAAGGTATGCCTGGTTATCTAAATATGGAAAACCCACTTCATACGAAGTCAAAGAAATCGTCAATAGATTATTGGAGATTCATAAATGCATGGATACGGCAACAACAGCATCATCAATCATCGTCTAGAACAACAGCCATTCCTAGTGCAAAAGCAGAGAATAGTGATAACAATATATCAAAGATGGAAAATAGAGGACAAACTATTATTAGTTCTCCCGAAGCAGGAGCAGTAGGCCGGCCAGGAGTTGCAGTTGATAGCTATCCTATTGGTGTAGCAGTAAACCCAGTTACTAAGAATGTATATGTTACAAATGAGTTTTCAAATACTGTATCTGTTATAGATGGCATCACAGAGAAGGTAACAGATACAATTAGAGCAGGCAGCTTTCCTTATGGTGTAGCAGTAAATCCATTTAATGATCGAATATACGTTACAAACAGGGGTTCAAATACCGTGAACGTTATAGATAGTCCAACAAATACAAAACTATCAGATATATCCGTAGGAAATTCTCCAGTTGGTATAGCTGTTAATCCCTCTTCTAATTGGATATACGTGACCAACATAAATTCTGGCACAGTTTCCGTTATAGATGGAATAACTAATAAAGTAACAGATTCCATAACTGTGGGTAAAGCTCCCTATGGTGTAGCAATAAATTCACTTACGAACAAAATATACGTAACCAACATACAATCCAGTACTGTATCTGTTATAGATGGCTCCATAAATAAGGTAATTACAACGATTCCTGTAGGTAAAAGTCCAGTAGGCGTATCTGCAAATACGATTAGTAACATGATATATGTAACTAATCATTTATCAAATACCCTATCTGTTATAGATGGTAAAACAAATAAAGTATCTGCTACTATTGCTGTAGGTAAAAGTCCAGTAGGCGTATCTGCAAATCCTGTCACAAACAAAATATACGTAACCAACATACAATCCAGTACTGTATCTGTTATAGATGGTAGTACAAAGAAGATAACCCGTAGCATTATAGTCAATCCAAGCCTTCGCCGTGTTGAAGGTACTGGGGATCCTGTGTTAAATATGCCGATTTTAACACAGTTTCCCCTTATTGCAAGTCTCGCAGCAGTGAATTCTATTACTAATATAGTATACGTAACTAACACTGGTTCAGATACTCTATCTATCATAGATGGAAACAAAGATGCGGTAATAGTTAGAGTAGCTTTTAATGTTAATCCTCCTGGTGTAGGTGATGTACAGTGCAATGGACAACAAATTCTTTCAAACAGCTCCATTGTAGTTTATAACGGCGCACGTATTACATGCACAGCTAACTCCTCTCATGGTTACAAGTTCAGCTCTTGGTCTGGTCTAGTTGACAGTTCCACAGATAACCCAATTCATTTTACAGCTTCCAATTATGGAACTTTAACAGCTAATTTCCAACAGTCTCTTTCAGTAGAACAATACTTAGCCATTATTTTAGGTCCTGTGTCAATTGTTTCAATTATTGTTAGTTGGCTCTTCAGAAACAGACAAAGAAGATATCTAAACAAGTATGTAATAGCAATCCATAGTGTATATGACAAATTTTTGTACGAAGACGGAGGAGACAACAATAATAGACGACAGGAATATATGCTTAGTTTGGATGGCGTGAGAAAAGAAATTACGCAACTGTATATAAAAGGAAGAATAAGCGATGCACACTATAATGTTTTAGATAAAATAGTTTCTGACTATATGGCAAAGGCTGATAATAAATAAATAGCATTTTCGAGAAAATACAGCAACTATAATGAGGTCGACGTGTAAAGGACGAGCCATACTGAAGTGGTCCCTGTTCGTGCTAAGATATCAAATTTCGCCACAATTAGCCTTAAACAATGGGATATTCTTATTAGCGAATCAAAACTTTGTTTTGTTAAATCATCAAGATATACTGTCTTGAATAGTCGTATATCACCTAAGGAATATTCTCCATTTTTCTTTTACTGGAGTTGTATAAGTTCCTAGTTCAGCTGTGCGTATTTATCTATATCCTTGTTCAAATATGTAAAATTTGCAGATTATTTCATAGTTTATTTTAAGTTTTATAGTGTAACACAAGACAGAAAATATATTAGTCTACATCATATTCGTTTTAAATGATGTAAAGTTAATTAGTTAGTTTAATCAACCACATAATTACTCAATTATATATTATGCCGATAGTGAAATTTGCAGTTCCAAAGGGTAGCATTGAAGAAGCTACATTCAAAATCCTTGAGCAGGCATGGCAAACTATAGTGGGTAAGGGACGTACTTATAGAATACGCCTTAGCGATCCAGAAATCGAAGTAAAAATTCTTAGACCTCAGGAAATTCCAACATATGTTCAAGAAGGGTTCTATGATGTTGGAATTACAGGCAAAGATTGGATCAGGGAGGCCCATGCTGATGTCAAAATATTGCTTGATTTAGAATATGGACGGGTAAGACAGGTAATAGCTATTCCGGAAAGCTTTGATGAAATTAAAGATTTAACTTCCTTGATTACAGACTTTGCAAAGAAAAATAAACCCCTTAGATTATCTTCAGAGTACCTTACTACTACAGCCTCGCATATTAAAATGAACGAGGGTTACAAAAAATACTTTGGTAATATTGATCCTATGATCATTACTCCATGGTTACGGGTTGGGGAAAATAAAAACGTGGAGATATTTCTTTCATTTGGAGCTACTGAGGCAAAGCCACCAGAAGATGTTGATGCAATTTTCGATATTATTGAAACTGGTACTACCTTAACTCAAAACAATCTAAAAGTAATCGATACGGTAATGGAGTCTACCGCTGTTCTTGTAGCAAATAAAAATGCTCTCAAAGATCCTAAAAAGAAAGAAAAAATTGCAGATATGACTGCATTGCTAAAGGGAGTAGTTGAAGGACGAAAAAAGCTTCATATTTTTGTTAATGTGGAAGAAAAAAATCTTGATAGATTGCTAAAAAGTATGCCTGCATTAAAAAAACCAACAATCAGCTCTTTAAGTGAGGAGGGCTGGTATGGAGTAAATACCATCATTGACAAAAATGAATTTATCAAAATAGTTCCAATAATGAGAAAGCTGGCACAGGGTCTA
>JBKPMK010000325.1:0-7437 GCA_046732115.1 Thermoproteota archaeon | reverse complement strand
GCTACCTAATATTGACAAACAGGCCAATTTTGCAGATTTATATGCTTGCTCAACAGATACATCATTTGTTCTTACCTTGCCAAAAGGCCCAGCAATTGAACCATCTGGGTTTTGTGGCCCATGACCTGAGATGTATGCTTTGTCTCCACCGAGCCGAACCCATGCAGAAGGAGCTTTGATGTTTGGTGGCACTTTTAGTGGTTGCGGAATTTTAAGACTAAGGGAATTAAGCTTGGCTTTTATTAGATCTGTATTATTATAGTTGTTACCATAATGTCTAGGTGACGTCGTCATTTTACAGCTTAAAATAAGTACATTAAAAATGTAGGTGCATACATTTACGGTCTTAAATATAATGTGTAATCAAAATGACAGATTCTAAAGTCAAATTCCTATGGAGAATATCTACCTCTTCCTATTAAGCAGAAGGCGGAATTTCAAACAATGATTGTGATTACTTTGCTCGCTCTGGTCCAACTAAAAAGAGGATATCTTCTCTAACAAAACCAAGCATATTTTACAAAGGAAGAAGTCAAATTCATTTACAGTGTGCTAGGGAAGCAGTCACAAGTGAAGATAATGAATATATTTTTCATTATAATGATATATACTGGCAATGTGGAAAATAAGTATTAGAATAATCTCATTTACTATTACGAGTTGATTTGAATCCCCGCCAAGAAGAGCGAAAATAGGCATTTGATTAAAAGTAGCAAATTTTCTTAGCAATCAGCAACAAAGGTATTTAAATTTTGAAAGTCTACATACTATATGAAGCTTGACTATGCTAATGACCTTCTAGATAACGTTAACCTTCAAATAATGGATATCTTGGGCAAGGACTCGACAACACCCTTTGTTGAAATAGCCAAACAGATTGGTATATCTGATGCAACGGTACATGTAAGAGTTAAAAAATTAAGGGATGAGAGAATAATTAACAAGTTTACGATATGTCTAAATAACAATATCTTAGGCTTTGATCATCTTGCCTTTGCGGGAATAAATATTAGGCCAGGAGTAGCAGACCAAGTTATTGAAGGTTTATCAAATCTAGATGAAGTATTAGAAGTACATGAACTGCATAATAAATTTGATTTATTTCTAAAGATTCGGGCTAAAGATTTGAATCATATGAGGGATATAATAGAGAACAAAATTCGCGTGTTACCTAATATTTTAGAGACAGAATTAATGACAGTTTTGAAAACAAACAAAGAGGAGCAAAGTTTCTTTGAATAAGGATATTTCATAGCATAACAGGGACAGGAAGTAGCACTTGTAAGATACCTAAACGTTTTACATTCTAGGAATGTTAGTTCGCTAAGCTTTAATGTACGATCTGGTGGTATTGGCAACCACTATTGTCGATCTAATAGAATAAACTATTGCAGTTGTTAGCGTAGCACCAAAGCATTGCTGGTAACACAGAGATCGTTTTTCTGACAACATTATCTTTTCTCCAAACGTTTTTCTATTATCCCACTAAATATCATCACAGATTCATTCATTATCTGATAGAATTTCAAAGCTTTAGCCCTGCAAATGAGTTGCTTTTTTATATCTGTTCATTTCCTATTTAGAAATGTGGCAAAAGTATCTTTAAGTCTTGTGTTAATATCTATAGTACTCGCTTCAACTACCGTAACTTTAAGAGGATTTGGAGTTTTCGGTGGTGCTCACGCTCAATCAAATACGACAACAACAGCGGCATCATCATTAACACCACAACAAAGAGCTGCAATGTGTGATCCTAATAATCCAAAGCTTAATTTCGTCAATTCCACTGAATCAAAGGCATGCGGTCTTCCAAAATCCATAAGATCAAATATGTCAAATACAACAACAGCAGGTCCAGAAGCACCATCAGCCATTCGAACACCACCTGAACCGGGAAGTTAATAAGTTAACTATAGTTTACTATTGATGCTATTGTACAAATAATAAAATTCGTCAAGAGGGCAAATACATAATAAAGGTATCAAATTGCACCTACATAACTTCACATACAATAGCTTCTAATGTGTCTCGCATAGTTTACATTCATTGTCGTGTAATCTATTTATTAATATTGTGAAGACCATGTAGAGTTACTAGGCGATAACAAACCCAAAAAGTTCAGTTATTAGGATAATAACATCAATGGCTTTTTGTATTGGTTGTTTTACTTCATTTATTTCAGTCATATTAGTGGTGTATAGAAAATCTCATTTGTATACCAGTACAAGTCACCGAAAATCGTTATATCACGAAATTACTTTGTACTTAGCCAATTTCTTCAAACTGTTGAGGGATATACAAGTGGCGGGCCTTTGGGTAATGCCGCTTATTAATTCCGACGTCATATCGTGGTAAATCTACTCTCTGGCACTAAATGATCTCAGCTTCTATATCTCTGCTCTCTGTTCTCTTAATTCTTCTATTACGATTTAACAAATACCAGTTGGGAGTATGTCAAGATAACACCGGAAGGCTGGAACATAGTCAAACCTTCAAAGATTACTCCTACTATATTTAGGAGGACTAAGAACCAAAAACCGCAAGTATATCCTACAAAGTCGGGCGAGTATCCACCTGATATATTTGATAGATGGTTAGGACTGGTTAACGTCAAAAGAGCTAACAATGAAGCTAATGCTGAAGAGATTCAAAAAGAACAAGATGCGAAAATACTGCTCAAGTGTTACGTAGTTGCGCTATTCTTTGTTTTCTTATCCATCATTACCAAGTCGTTATCAGATATTCTGATTTCACCATGTCGCACCATCCAACGCATCGCTTCCAGCACGGCCTCGTACTCTGAGCGGTTGCACTCTATCCTAAAGCTGTCATATTCAGGACGATAACTAAGCTCCGTATCTATAATCTAAGTTAACCCCATAAAGGTTCTCGCTGCTTTAGTTCAGCGCTATCTGATAATTATACTACTGCGTTTTTGCCCTGCTCATCATAATAAGCATGGTTGACATGATGTCTTAATACAACCTATGTCTCAGACGCAAGGACTAGCGGCTACCATTCCGACTCCGAACCCAAGAACCAGACATAACACTGGTATGCAAAACATCCGAGCAAAAAATAGTTAAAACCTAGAGCAGCATATTCAAGTATTCAATTCAATAAGCTGAGCTGGCTATTACAAGATATTTAGTTTATTCTATAAATATAAAAGAACTTTCTTATTTTCTTTCAATAATAATGACTCAAGGACTGCAAGCAACTAATATCAAAATTATAACAAAGAACCCAAAGACAGGCGAGGAAACAATGCACCTTTTGAGTAACATCCTTTATAGTTCAGCTTTCGAACAAACAGACGTAGGCATATGTTGTATGTCCTAAGACAAAAGCGTAAGTTTAGGAATCCACATCATAGCTGTTTAGGTGAACGTGCTTGGTTGCCTGTGGCCTTGTTCGACGACGAGAATCATTATCGTGGGGTTGCTGCATTTCATGACAAAGCTGAAGCTGAATCTTACATGCAACTATACAATCGTAAGTTGATAGAAAAACAGCTATTATATGATATTGAAAGTAACCCTTACAAGCATATATCAGAAGTATCACTTAGGATTTTTACTGAAGAAAAGATTCCAATGATAGGCGTTCCGTCATCTGCAAGTAAACATGAAGCTTTACAAGAACAACGCAAAGAACAGGATGTATTAGCGGCTGCTGCTTCTGGTGCTGCTATGGAATAAGAAATCGTATTAAATTTTTAATACGTTTCCTCAATCTTCAGGCTTGCTTAGACCCTAGACCTATGACGCAATAACTTGCTGTATTCGTGGCTGTTACGCATCCAAGCTTTACCATCAAACACCGAGCGACGCCTGAGACCATCACATACATCCATTAACTTGTTGAGCACGTCATCATAGCTTTCATTATCCATTGTTGAGAAATATCTGAGCCTTTTGATGGTGTTATATCTTAGACGTAAATCTTCATACTCTGGCTATGCTTGCGGTTTAACCATGAAACCTCAAATACGAGTACAGGCCATCAATATCACGGCTTGTATAGAGCAAAAACTATGACGCTATCTATGGGATTATTTTTGATAGGATTAGGATTTATTATTTTAACAGTTATACACTAGTTTAAAAATAATAGATTGCTGGTTCATCACAGAAGTTGTTAATTGAATTAGTTTGTTTTTAGTTATCAATGCGACTATCAAAAAACTTTTTTTTAAAAGTGAAACTAATCAGGTATCAATTAGAACGGTTTGTTAAACGTTTCTGGTTCTTATTCTTGCTGCTGTTCTTGTTCGTCTTTTTGTGGTGGTTGTTGTAGCTACCTCTATTTGTTTTGTTACAAAGCAATCTAATGAAAAAAGATATTTACAATATATTCGCAATCTTTCACAACAGTTTGGCTGGTAACACTCGATTTAGATACTCCCCTCCTTGCTTAGTGTCTCGTTATATTTTATCTGCAGCTTGTAGGTGTCTTTTAACTTATATTTGAAAATCAAGCTCATTGAGTGCAAGGCGTATTCAGTTCCCTAGTAAATGTAAATGACGATGGCAGCGCTAACAATAAGCACCTGTGGATAAAGAAAGCAACAGGTCTTGCGTATCAGAGTTTATGCTGCGGTTCATGGCATGGATTTGCTTGAAGGATAATGCACTAGCAGGTTCTCACATGTGTATTGTTACCGGACCTAGATTGAATTAGCCATTGGTCTGATAGACAGGATGAAAGAATTGTTCAGAGGTGAAGGCTTGATTACATTTGACACCAAAGAAACTAATCGAATTAAACGATGTAAAGATTGAGGCTTTTCCATCTCATCACTTGGATGCGACGAGTGGTTTACATAACGTTTCAGCAAAAGCATATGCTTGATTGCTTGTTTGTTACTATTTTATAGCACCCATGTAAAGTAGCGGCTCTTTAAATTTATCACTAAATACTATGACACGTAAAGGAAAATAATTATCATCAAAGTATCCTCTGCCAGAAGATACTTTGCCTGTATCACAAATCCGGGGATTACCTGTAGCTGGTGCCTTAATACCTGTAATTTTTAAAAATGCATCAATCTGGATTGGATTAGCTGTTGGATGAAGAGATTTGATTAGTGCAGCAGCACCTGATACGTAAGGAGCTGCCAAGCTAGTGCCGCTTCCGGTATCGTAGCCTGTTTTATTGTTTGTTGAGTATATCCCAGAACCAGGTGCAGCCAAGTCTATTACTGAACCAAAGTTAGAATATGATGCAAAGAAGTCATCAGGATTACGTATGCTACCGGGTTGAAAGAAATATGTTTTTGATTCTGGAATAGCTCGTCCTACACCACCGCACTTACCATCACTATCAGTAATTGCGGAAACGGTTATCGCTGTAGGGCTACTCGCAGGAGTAAAGCTATTAGCATCAATGTTATTATTTCCAGCTGCAACTACAACAGTTACACCTCTAGCAACTAGTACAGTAGTTGCTATCAAATATGGAAAACTAAAACCTATATGTCCTAAACTTAGATTGGCCACCTCTACGTCGTTGGCGTTTGCTGCTACGTAATTTAGTCCTTTCAATACGTCGCTATCAGCACCATTGCCCTTATCAGGTAAAACCTTTAGAGACCAGATTCTTGCTCCAGGAGCAGCGCCAACTACACCTATATTGTTATCCTTTGCAGCAGCTATTCCTGCAACCATCGAACCATGGCCACGTCCGTCATTGCAAACATTGTAAATCGGTATAGAATACAAAAAAGATACACATCGAAATACATTCAAGTCAGGATGCGGATTTACTCCTGTATCTATTATGGCAATATCTGCATCAACTGGAGGACCTTGTCCATCTCCTGATTTTGCGGCACTCAAGTTTGCACCCACTCGATTTACTCCTGTCGGGGTGCATTGACTCATCCCTGACGGCTTTACTCCTGTCGGTAAGCATTGCTGCAGCTGTAGTTGTGGCTGTGGCTGTGTTTGTGTTTGTGTTTGTGGCGACACTTGAGCTTGGGTTGCAGTTACAATATGGTCATTGAATACTGCCTGTACTGATGGATTAGATCTTAGTGAGTTTACGAATTGTTCCCGCTTTGCTTGTGGACCTTCAAATACGACGTTAAACATCCCAAACTGGTCATAAACTGCACCAATTCTACCGCCGGCTGCAGCTATTTGAGCTCTTAATGAACCTATGATTTCTCCGATGGAACCTGGACTGAGTGGACCTTGACTAGAAGATTTTAATTGAACAATAAAAGAATTAGGAATAATACCACAAAGTGCACCCCAAGTTATTTGTCCTACCTTACCATCTACTGGTAACCTATTATCCTGTTGAAACTTTTTGACTGCATTTTGTGTAGATGTTGTGAATTTTCCATCGATACTAGCACTCAGTCCTAGCAAAGAACCATAGCCTACTTGTGCCAGTACACGCTGCAGCTCTGCTACCTTTGCGCCTGTAGAACCAAGCTGTAGTGTAGCAGGTGATTGTAGATCACATATAGGAGTAGGTGGTGGTAGTGGCGGTGCTTGAATAGATAGGCTTTGTGCTTGAGTAGCTAATGGTGGCGATGACGGTATTGATAGTTGTGATGGTGGTGCTTGTACCTGAGAAGATGCGTATGCTTCTTGTTGTTGTGGTTGTTGCAGTAAAGGTAAACCTATTCCACCGGCTGATAAAATAAGAATAACAGAAAATAATGCTGCTATTATAGTATAAGAAGGATGATGTATTTTTTTTGATATTTTATAATTATACTTTTCCATACCAAAACTTCATCGTGAATACAGGCCAGTACTACTTATAGTTATAGAAATTTTATAGGATCTTTTCTTTTTTCTTTAATTTCTCATTTATACGACTTGTCCTTTTAGTGATAACCGTAGCAAAAGCTAAAGCTCAAGAATGTAAAAGTAAAACTAGTGACTTTCAAAGACCTAAAGAAACTAGTAAGCTTAGAGGCCACAACAAAACAGGAATCTAAAGTATTTCAAAGACTGCAAGGCAAACCATTTTGGATTTGGAATAAAGAAGAACACAAACAAGAAGACATCAAGACAGATGGTGATTGTTGCTTTAATCATATTATTGGTTTGCCTCAAAAAGATGGAGATGACAAGCCTCTATATGACTATGAACAATTAAATTTTGATGCTTTAGTTACTCAAACTAGTAACAAACATCTCTGGATAAAGAAAGCAACAGGGCTAGGGGTTTCAGAGTTTATACTTCGCTTTATGGCTTGGCTATGTTTGAAAGACAATTCTTTATCAGGGTCTCAGATGTGCATTGTCACAGGACCCAGAATTGATTTAGCCATTACTCTAATTGATAGGATGAATATCCGGTCAGCTCAAAGGCTTATTCAACAGATTCAAACAAAGTATAATAATAAATTGCCAATCGTAGTTGGAGGATCTGCATTTAATAATAGGAATCATTATCTGAATAACACAAGCAACA
>JBKPMK010000324.1:0-7555 GCA_046732115.1 Thermoproteota archaeon | reverse complement strand
AAAGTCCCCACAACCAGGACACCAATCATTATGAACATCTGTTTTATAATCAGATAATTTAAGTGCCATGTTCTAATACAATTCTCCTAGACGCCTTTCCAGTGATTATATGCATTAAAGCATTATAAACTTCACTTGAGGACATGGGTCTACCGTTATATTTAACAATTTTGTAGTCTACTTCACGATTCAAATTCTGACTTATTAACAATCCTAATTGAGAGGTATAATTCATTTCGATATCTATCAAAACCTTAGTAGTCTCTAACATTTTTTTTATATGTGCGGTAGGAAAAGGATGAATTAGTCTGATTTGAATAAAGTTAATCTTCTTTCCTTCCGATTCAAGACGATCTATTGCATCTAGAATTGCACCCTTTGTAGATCCCCAACTTACTATTGTCATATCCGTAGATGAATCGTCTTGACCATAGGATATTGCTTTATCTTCATCAGGTATTTCATCTAATGCAACATCTAGTTTACTCATCCTCTTGTCCATCATTCTGATCCTATTATCTGGATCTTCCGTGATATGACCCTCTTCATTATGCTCATCTCCTGTATTCCAAAATATTCCGTTTTCTGTACCAATCTTTATGCGTGGAGATACAGGACTCGCACCTAGTTTGAATCTTAGATAGTTTCCACTAGCCCCGTGCTCAGCTGATTGGGGAGGACTTTCTATTAATCTTCCTCTATTTATGTCGACTCTATGTTGATCGAAAACCTTGCATGTCATGATGCTGTTTGCGATTGCTTTGTCAAGCATATGTATTACAGGTACCTGATATCGTTCTGCAAAGTTGAATGCTTTTATGGTATCGTAGAAGCTTTCTTCAATATCGCCAGATGCGAAGACAATTTTTGGGAACTCGCCATGTCCACAATTAATGGCAAACATCAGATCTCCCTGCTCATGCCTTGTAGGAAGACCCGTCGATGGACCGGCGCGTTGGTAAAGTGAGACGACCAAAGGAACTTCATTAATTCCGGCCCATCCTAACGCTTCAGCCATTAATGAGAAACCTGGACCTGAAGTAGCAGTAGCTGCACGTGCACCTGTCAATGCTCCACCTATTGCCATAGTGATGGCAGCAATTTCGTCTTCTGTTTGGATAACTACTATAGAATCTCTTTTACCATCAGACGTTTGTTCTATTAGCTGATTAGATTCCAAAAATTCGCTGTCGTCGCTCGCTGGGGTTATGGGATAATAGGTCTGAAATCTACATCCTGCGACTATTTTTCCCATTGCAGAAGATTGATTTCCTTGTACTAAAATAATGTCAGAAGATGGCTGTAATGATGGTAACTTAAACCTAAACTTCGCTGAATCGAATTTAGACTTAACATAATTATAGGCATAATTCGCTGCCTCAATATTAACATTGGCAACCTTGGGTTTTGCTCTAAATACATATTCAATTGCCTTAGATAGTATTGTTGCATCGAAGTCCAAAATTGCCATGGATGCTGATAATGCCATTACGTTGATCATCCTGGTCAGTTTGCTCAGAGTATGATCATTAGTTTTCTCTGAATATTCTTTGAGTAATTCAAAATACGGAATCCTGTAGAGTTCAACTCCATTATCCTTGGCATATGCGAGCATTCCCTGAACAGTCAATGGCTTACTGTTTTTTTCCAATAGATCTATAATTCGTTTAGAAGCCTCTTCATCTATAGTCCGAACCTCTTGAACGGTCGTATTAGCAGAATCTGAGTCATAAATTATAACTCCACCTTTGCTTACCCTGTCACCATGTCTAAGTAATGTCTCGGCATCAAATGAAACGAGCACATCTATATTGTCTACGTGAGAACGAATTTGCTGATTTGAAGAAACTCTTACTGTAAAGTAACTATGTTCACCCTTTATATTAGAATAATATTCTCGTTTGCCGAAAATTTGTAAGCCGGCCTGTGAACAGGCTTTAGAGAAAATATTGGCAGCAGAATCAACTCCACTTCCTTGAGCGCCCCCGATAACCCATGTTAAAGAATCTAAAATTTTTAATTGGGCCATTTTCAATGTAGCTTCTATTTACCTGCTTTTAATGCTTTAGAACAAATAAGAAAAAGAACTAATGTGATCATCAGCCACCAGTTGCAGCATCATACAGACAACATTCACAAGCATCTAGCTCACCGCAATAAGGACATGTACACATACAGGCCTCAAGACGATTTCCACATTTGTCACAATGAGTCCCATCTTCTATGCGCGTATCTCTAGCAACATCTTCCAATGTATAATCATATATTTTGAATTTTAACTTATTATACTTTTCATGTTATTAATGCATTTGATTTTTGTCCATTATGGGGCCATCCATTTCTGTACTTGATTTCATATTCGTGATGACATGTCTAATAATACATGATTTATTCATTAGAATATACTGAATGAGCTATAATGATGGATACTGCAATTTATGTCATAATCTAAGTATAAGAACAACAAACAATAGGAAAAACTAATAACTAAATAGAGCATTCTAAGAATTAGGAGCAATGACAATATCTCTTGTCGCGGCTGAACTTGGATCTACAGGCTTAAGATCAACCTTCAAAAACGCTCGCATCTTTAGAGGAACTACTCTAATTAAACGTGGTTTTGCCCATATGCAAAAACACGGCGTAATTATGGATGTTACTAATGTAGAACAAGCTCAGATAGCAGAAGAAGCTGGTGCAGTAGCAGTTATGATTTTAGATAAACTTCCGTATGATGTAAGAAAAGCCGGTGGTGTTGCCAGAACTGCAAGTATTAAGGTAATTACAGATATCATGGATGCTGTTACCATTCCTATAATGGCGAAGTGTAGAATCGGTCACACTACTGAAGCAAGAGTGTTGGAATCAAGCGGTGTAGATATGATAGATGAAAGTGAGGTTCTGACTCCTGCGGATGAAGAAAGACATCTGTGGAAATGGGATTATACAACACCGTTTGTTAATGGCGCCAAGAACCTAGGTGAGGCCTTAAGAAGGATAGAGGAAGGATGTTCAATGATTAGAACAAAAGGGGAACCAGGAACTGGAAATGTTGCTGAAGCCGTTACTCACATCAAGGTTGTAAATAACGAAATCCGAAGAATTAGATCAATTTATCAAGATCAAGATAATCAAGAACTAGTAAAATTCGCAAGAGACTTAAAAGTTTCCTTTACACTCCTTGAAGAGACTGCGCGTCTGGGTAGATTGCCAGTAGTAAATTTTGCAGCTGGTGGAATTTCTACGCCTGCAGATGCAGCTTTTCTAATGACTCTAGGATGTGATGGAGTGTTTGTAGGCTCTGGTATTTTCAAGGCAATTGACCCCGAAGAACGGGCAAGAGCAATAGTACTTGCCACCACTTACTTTGATAATCCAAAGATTGTGGTTGAGGCACAGAAAATGGTAGATGAGAAAAAATCTATGCTTGGTCTTGATACAAAGAACTTGGAATTGAAAATGCAGGAACGAGGCCCTTCTAGTTGAAAAACGAAATTACAATTGGAATATTGGGACTTCAAGGTGACATTGAAGAGAATATTACCGCAGTGGAAGATGCATTAGAGCATATGAAGGCTAGAGGTACTGTAAAGGCCGTCCGTTATTCTGAAGAATTTGAAAAAGTTGATGGTTTGATTTTACCTGGAGGCGAAAGTACAGTTATCAGTAATTTGATTGCAATACAAGGAAGTGCACTACAGACCATTAAACGGCGCATATCCAATGGTATGCCTGTAATGGGAACATGTGCTGGAATGATTATGCTTTCAAACCATGCTTACGATAGAGTAGTAGGTGAAACCAAACAACAACTAATGCATATTTTAAATATTGTTGTTGAAAGAAATGCCTTTGGCAGACAAAATGATTCGTTTGAAGCTGATCTACAAATTCCACTTCTTGGAAGTGGTACATTTAGAGGCATATTTATCAGATCTCCTATTGTTAAGGAGGTTGGGGCTGGAGTAGACCAAATAGCTAAATTTGACAATAATATTGTAGCAGTGAAGCAGAATAATATTATTGGTACTGCCTTCCATCCAGAATTAGCCGGTGATGACAGACTTCATAGACACTTTGTCAAAATGGTAATAGAATTTAAGAGGGCCAATCAACAATAGCATAGTGCGGGGGGTGGGATTCGAACCCACGAACCCCTGAGGGACGGGATTACCCATTCTATGATCTTAAGTCCCGCGTTTCCAAAAGTCATTGTTAGCCTATTTGGCCAGGCTCTACAACCCCCGCTTAGCCCCTTAAATTCATTTAGCTGTAAATACCGTAATTAAACCTTACAAAGTTAGAAAAAGATATCTTAATGAAACCCTATGGTCATGTTCAATGCTTGGTGTTAGTTAGTTACTGTTGGTGTTGTGTTATGCCTTGGTAGCTCAGCCTGGTAGAGCGTTGCCTTGGTAAGGCAAAGGTCCCGGGTCCAAATCCCGGCCAAGGCTCCTTTGTTTTGTAAAAAGGAGGGAGAATTTGGGGTTTTTCCTGTTATGTCGTTGTTACAATTAGCTGTAACAGCGTTACAATTAGGCGTAACATCGGCAGGCCCGGGGATAAATCCTTTTTCTATAAGCAATGGCAGTTCAAGTACTTGCAGGATTCGAATTTTCTTCTTAATGTCGCTCTTTATTTTTCGTTGGTAAGCAGAAGACAATTGAATATTTCCATTTAACCATTCAAGCTCGGTCTTCGTTAATAATGCGGGGGAAGCATCAGAGTTCATTGCGTATTACAGATGTGGTTCATTTTAGCTATTATTATGGATTAAGCTCTACCAGGCTGAGCTACCAAGGCATAACACAACACCAACAGTAACTAACTAACACCAAGCATTGAACATGACCCGCCCCCGAAACTTGTTTACGTATATACAGTTTCTAACCGAAACATATTCCTTAATTTTGTCTTTAACTTTCCTTGTATCGTATACATAATACAATAGATCCTTTCTAAGCATTAAAGCATCTCTGTTTGTATGTCTCTTGTTCTCTGTTCTCTTAATTCTTCGTACCAACGCCATTTTCTTCTTCCTTTCTTAATATTGCTGTAAGCATTCCTATCAAAGCCAAATAACCCAAGAACTGTTTCTGCAGCATCAAGTATCGTTTCTTTGTACTTTTCCTTATCGTACCAGGGAACCACTGCTTTTTGTCACTTTGTTTGTAACTGCGTTGAGTATTCTCAGGATGCTACTTCTTGGTCAATGCTATTTAAAATAAATGCGATCTATGGTTTTGACTTGTGGATAGTAGTATGGCAAATAGAAATCAATTAACGGTGTAGAATCAGTAGAAATGATCCTTCCATTATCTACATGTTTATCTATACACATCCACAATTGGTCTGCTGCAATGCGCCCCTTACTTCACTAGACTATTTGAAAGGTTGAAAGAAGAACCAAATGAACCTGATTATAACGAAGACAGAGATCTGCTAGAGGAACAACAGGAATAGAAAACTAGAGATATGACCATAACCCAGGTTTTTTTGAACTCACTTTGATTTCAATTATCAGTGTAGCAAAACAGGCTGGGCGTCAACTTTAGTACGGAATAGAGTATAGGGCTTACGCCTCAGATCACGTCCCTCCTTATTGAACCTGGCCTGGCGGTGTAATTGGTTTGCAGTGACATACAAATATCCATCAGTGGCAAGCGATAGTGTATCGGGCCGCAAAAGACGAGGATCATGTACTACAGTCTCCCATTTGCCATCTGGAACTCTTCTTAGTATGGCATTGTGTTCATAATTAGTAGAGTAGATGTAACCTGCTACATCTGATTCAAGTCCATCTGATGCACCACCTCTATCACCTTCATCGGCTACTGTGGCACCAACCTTTTGCTCATCCAGGGACTTGTCAGCGAGCGCATCTGTTGATACACTATAGAGCTTGCGGCTACCAAGTGGACAGTAGTATAGACGAGATCCATCTGAGCTAATTGATCTGAGCTAATTGCTATACCGTCTGAACCCATACTAGCACCTTGCTTTATCTGTCCACCTTGCTTATACTCTAAAAATGGTCTACCTTCTACAATTGGAAGAAACGTGCTTAAATGCTCAGGCTTAGTCGAAGGATGGTCATGAAGTCTACGCCAGCTAGCCCCGGAATCTAAATCCACAACAATAATTCCATTAGGACCATCTTGCGAAGAATCTGTAATGAAGGCTATGCCTTTGCTTCCACGACGTAAATCAAAGCGAATATCATTAAGATAAGTAGTCGATAGAGCTACATCTTGCGGAAACAGAATCTTCTTTACGATCTTGTTTGTAGCCAAGTCAACACAGACAAGCTTGGGTCCTCCATACTTGGTTGGCTGAAACATAGGGCTACCAGTATCTAAAATCCATAAACGGTCAACTGGATCGACTACTACTGATTGTACTGATACAAGAGCCGCTGCTGGATCATTTGGGTTAGTTTGATTTGTAGATTCATCTGGATATGCAACCACCGTTTCTCCTCCATTATAGATTTCTGAAACTGTAAATGGAACCTCATCGTCCCATTTTGGAAAGTTTATAAATATACGTCCTTGGTGTGATACAGTTACACCGGTTGGCATAGCACCATTAAAGTGAGCTACTGGTTCTAATACTCCTATCGGCTCATCTGCCGGTAAGTCCTTTCTCTCTTGACTTGTACTACTCATTGCAAATCACACGTAATTGGCCATGTTATGATTCACATAAAATATATGAGTTGTACCTAATCAACAGCATATTAGTTGTACCTGATACAAATAAGAAATAGTAAAAAGAAACAAAATAGAATTCTATATAATAGTGGCTCGTTCAAAAATAAAAACACTATTAATCCTACGTCATGCAAAGTCCAGCTGGAAATTTCCTGATTTAGCTGATCATGATAGACCACTAAATAAACGTGGAAAGCGAGATGCACCAAAAATTGGAAATCTCCTGAAGGAAAAAGACCTTGTTCCAGATATTATTATAAGTTCAACAGCAGTTCGTGCAGAAAAGACAGCCAAGATGGTAGCTAAAGCTTCCAAGTATAAAGGTAAGGTAACCCTTACTGATTCATTATACGCTGCGGGACCTGATGCTTATATCAATGTTCTCAGAAATTTGCAAAATAAATATAATACAGTACTAATTATAGGTCATAACCCAGGACTGGAAGAATTAGTAAAAATACTTTCTGGAGAAGAACATCACGTTATGTCTACGTGTGCGTTAGCTCATATAAGATTAGATATACAAAGTTGGTCAGACATTGTTCAAATGACAGGAAAAGGAAGATTAGTACGGCTATGGAATCCACACGAATTATAATAATAAAAGTTGGTGCTGCATATATATGATAATTTGTCATAGCATCGGTTCGAATTTTCCAGCTATGTTAACTCTACAGGAATGAAAAGGTCGAATTCCTGATTGACCTAGCACGGTAGTGGTGGCTGCCCCAAATTTCTTAAATATATAATTTCTTTATTACCGATAAATGTCTCCATTTGGACTGGATATTTTTGTATGTAAACATGCTGAATAAAACAGTGTAAAACTGCTGTATCAGACG
>JBKPMK010000323.1:0-4502 GCA_046732115.1 Thermoproteota archaeon | reverse complement strand
ATTATTATCTCTTTAGTGTGGCTTATCGTAGGTGTAAGACAATATAGATTAATTGGTTCTTGGAATAAAAGATATGGAGATTATATTACAGAAAAGCAAAAAATGGATAGAACTATTGCATCGCAATATAGTGAAGATACTAGCACTGCCTAAAGATATACTCTTTTCTAGAGGTAACTCCGTCTGCCGTTTGTGTTCTCCTTCGGCTTGGTTCCGATGACTTGATTTTATTGCTGGGTTTCCTGAAAAAACTTCTGCAAAATTCTATCCCTTTTGTGTTGGCTTCTAGACTATATCATTCGTTTTCCAAATGGCCATTCACGTTTTTGTATCAACCATTAATCAATATTCAAGCTCTGCCAAGTTTGCCGCTTTGACCAGACTATGTGTATACCTAAAGAAACTTCAATATTTCAGCAAACACAGATAGAGATCAAATCGCATATATGAAACAGCAGAATTATGAGAAGCACATTAACAAAAAGTAAAGAATTTTTAGGTGATTGAACCATAAGATAGGTTGCAAACTTTCTATGGTTAACAAATTAGTTAAGGACCAGAAATTTATAGTATACATCCAAGAATTTGATAAATATGATGATAATGGAAAACTGCTGTGCAGGAATCCACGTTGTAAAAGATATCCAAAATTACCATATAAAAAATACTGCTCTAAAACGTGTAACAAAGAGTTTGAGCACTGGTATTATCATAATTTCTACTGGGATCGTATAAGATCCGATATATTCAAGCGTGATAACTATTCCTGCCAGATTTGCAAAAGGAGATTTCCTTATACATACAGAAAAAGGTTTGCACGATCTAACAAACTAGAATGCGATCATATCGTACCTAGATCTTTGTATAAGCAACTTGGTTATCAATTTGATACACTTGAGAGCAAAATTAATGCAATATTAGAATTTTTTCATAATCCCGATAATCTTAGAACTCTATGCTATACATGCCACAAAAGTGTTACAGCAAAATATATTGCTACTAAAAATATGAGACCCCCGATCTGAGTATTTCTTTTGGTTCGATAGAATTGTTATTCTCAAGACATCATCTTCGCATGAGATCTAATACTGTAAGTACAATAGGCTAAATAATATATCAAAAAACTACCTATGCCAACAGAGTAAGACAAGACAAGCCTGAAACAAAGGTTATCATAGCTGCTCCTGCCGTTTCTGAGGCTTTTCTGAGGAATTTTTCTCCACTATAATGCATATGTATGGATTTCTCGCTTTCCTTAGAACAGATGCTACATTTCCAGTGGGTGGACTCATTACAGTGACTGCAATATTCAAACGGAATCATCTCGTTTCCACAAGCTCTACACAGCATTACTTTATCTATGTAAGACTTTGCTTTTAAAGGGAATCATAGGGACAACTTACGCTTATTCCTTATATTCTAAAAGGCATTATATTCATAGACTAGTTAAACGCAATAGCGTTGATAGATACAATTTACATCTTGCATCACTCATTAGATAATCTAGTAGCCGGGAAATTTTAGACGATATTATGGCACATATATTATGGTAGCATCGTCTTTATGCGTAGATTATTATTGCTATATCGAAGTAACCTCTTCAGGATCAACTAGTATATAGTAAAGTTTTATGTTCTACGCCTTAAGTTACAGTGTATTATATGGTTACATCATTCTGGCTTACGCAAATTCCAATACCTGGTGAATAATATGCGGCATATACAAAAAAATTTGGTATTCATACCGTTCTGTGTCGGCATGTACAAAGATATCTGTGTCACCAAATGAGCTTTATTATCTAGCCCTGTCTCGGTTTTTCACTTTCATATTTCTCTCCCCCTATTTGTGAATGTTCTTTCAATTCTCCTTGCTGTTCTAGTTCTTCTACTGCCTGCTCTCCTTCTCTTTCTCCTTGTTCTTTTAACGATTCTAATATCTTGGCGTTTACGTCGTCTATATTCAAATTTTCTTTGAGATAACCAACAAAGTCACTGGGTGTGATTATACCTAATGGTCTCGTTATATTACAGTTGTCATCCTTACTATTAGTAGTATCAGGATTCTCTTCTACAACAAGTAAATGCCTTACTTTATTTTGGGTCATGATATCAGCAGCAACTTCAACCGAAGACCTAGAATCAATAGTAACTAAAGGGGAAGACATGATATTTTTTATCAGCATTTTGCTGCTATTTGCATCATTAACACATACCTTTCGTACTAAATCACGTTCAGTCACTATACCTATAGGTTTGTTATTATTCTTGTTATCAACTACTACCAGTGAACTTATGTTATTATCCCTCATTTTCTTAGACGCTTCTTGCGCTGTGCTGGATGATTCAATTGTCTTCAGTCTTTCTGTCATAAGGCCACCTATCGAAATAGCTGCCATAATCATCATTATAGCATCTATCAGTTACTACCTATAAAGATTATATCAATCGAATTCGAAATATTTCGTTAGTTGAAGATTTACTCTTATTAAAGCAACTCTGGTGTCTTCCTTCATATAACAAGCCGGGGTTCTCCTATGCTCCAGGTATTTTTGTAATTTTCATTATTCTCTACTTTATGTGATCATTGTTCTATACCGACATGGTCATAAAGATCAGGTATATTCTCTCAGTTTATCTGACGCAACAAACCATTTTTATTTTTTCTCTTTGTGTTGTTGTCACAACTAATATTATTACTTAACAAATTTCAAAATAGCTTTTTGCAACCTGATAGGCCGCAGACCAATTGTAACACTTTTAAGCTTTTTGAAGAAAAACATATTTGTCGCCAAACATCATATTGAAAGAACACGAGGGAGAAACAATGACATAAAAAATGATATTATTAAGATTATGATTCCATACTAAGAGAAAGTGCTCTTTTAACTACTGCATCAGGCTTCTTATTTGGTTTTCATCTTAAACGCTTCTATAAATACGCCAGGAGATTTTGGTCCTCTAAACAGTATAGTTCTAATGATATCACTTTTTGCCATTACTCTCGTAGTATCACTCTTCGCAACGCCCGTAGTTTATCATCACTTGCAATATCCATACAGGGATCTGGAGAAGTTTAAACTAAGGAACCACAGATTCATCAGATTTGGCATAGTGCCTGTGGCTATCACATTGTATCTAAGTTTAGATCTTGGATTAGAGCTGGGCTTAAAACTTGGATTTCCATCAATGAATTTCGATTATCTGGGATTTATAATCGCTGGCATACCTTTCGCATTCATTTACATTTTATTTAGAGAAAGAAAATATATGAAAATGCACTTCTAACTAACAAGATATTATTTACAACTTTTTTCGGTGGTTAAAACTTCTGCCCCGACGAATACCCTTTGTGTTAACCGCCATTTTATTTGTACTATCCCACAATTTATTTGACACTATTTAGAATCTTAAACGAAGAGTTGAATAAAATAAATAAAATTTGGATATGTAATTACTTACTATTAAATAAACTGAAATCTTGTCTTTCTACGATTGATAAGTGTTCCTATTATGGGAATAGGATAGCCGCACTTCTTGCAGCAATTGTTTTGGTCTAGGTTCCAAGAATTTATACTAAAGCCATAACGCTCTATTGCAATACTCTTACATTCGGGACAGTAAGTATGTTCTAACCTATGACCCGGGACATTTCCAATGTATGCATACTTTAAGCCTTCTTCTTTTGCTACAGCGTGGTGCCTTTCCAATGTTTCAATTGGCGTATCATCGAATTCCATCATTTTGTAATCTGGATGGAATCTTAAAAAATGAATTGGAGTATCTGGTCCTAGATCATCATAAACAAATTTGCATAACTTTCTTGCAGCTTGTAAATCATCACCAACTTTAGGAACAATTAGATCAGTGATTTCCACATGAATTTTAGTCCTATCTTTGATTTCCTTTAGTGATTCGAAGATAGGATCGGCATTTGGAATTCCTATGTATTGTCTCACGAATTCTAGTTTACCACTTCCCTTAAAGTCAACAGTGATGCAATCTAAAAATTGATTCATCATATTTACTGATTGTGGTGTATCATAACCATTGGAAACAAAGATGTTGAAAATACCCCTCTTATGAGCTTCAATTCCACAATCTCTTGCAAATTCAATAAAAATAGAAGGTTCGTTGTATGTATATGCAATCCCATGTGCACCATAGCTTGTTGCCATATCTACAACTTCATTTGGTGTCATCTCCATACCTTCAATTTTGCGTCGCTGGGAAATGTCATAATTCTGGCAATATTTGCATAGCCAATTGCAGCCAGTGGTTGCTATCGAGAAGATAGATGTACCAGGCCTATAATGAGTTACAGGCTTTTTCTCGATAGGATCTATATTACCAGCGATAACTTTTCCATAAACAAATAATTGTAATTTGTTGTTCATTACACCTCTTATACCGCAGAGACCAATTTTGCCTTCCGGAATTTCGCATAAGCGAGCACAAGCAGTACACTTTATTCTGCCATTAGGAAGACGGTGATAAAGCTCTGCC
>JBKPMK010000322.1:0-7498 GCA_046732115.1 Thermoproteota archaeon | reverse complement strand
TTCTAATAATTCATCGTTACACAACTTTAAATACAAACATGATCACGCAAACTTGAGGAACTATGACTTGTAAAGGTATATGTATACGTCACAAGGCACAGAAACCAGTTGGTTCTGGTCGTTATGCTACTGGACAGAAACGTTGTCAAATATGTGAGATATTTATCAAATGGGATGGACTGTGGTGTCCATGCTGTGGATATAGATTAAGAACAAAACCAAGAAATCTGAAATACAAGGCAAAGCTAAGATCAAGAAAGGCAGAACCCATCGAAGCGACAGCTATAATTCACTAAATTTTCAAGGCGATTTTGCATGCCTTGGTAATACAAGCATACATCTTTTCCATTCGTTGTAGGTCACTGTCCAAATCCATGGAAATCTGGATTGGCTTTAGATATTTCTTACAAAATTCTTCGCTTTTGTTGACGAGGATACATCTACCAATCTTACAAACATAATAGTAACAATCTGACAGCATCCCCCTTTTAAGTAAATATTCGATCTTAGAATAAGCTACGTCTCTATTATGTCCATTTGAATTCATCTGAGATATCCCTTCAAAAGATCTTAATATGACATATCTAGTAGCTCGCTTTACTCCTATGCACTCCAAAGCTGCCAAAACCGCATCTGCAATCTCTTGTCTGAAAATAGTTAGACGCCTAATTTGACATAACTCATGGATTGGCATTGGTTTCAATCCTGACAACGCTAATATTCCTTCAAGAAAATCATATGCCGATATTTTTATCCACAGTGATGACAAGAGTGGCTGAGTTCCAATCGTATTGTTAATTTTGTCACAATGAAAAAGACAGTTGATCATTGCTCTTCTACCAAATGCAGTCAACTTCATTTGGTAATCTGTAGGGGTTACGCCATTAATAGCAGATGATAGTATAAATTTGCTGTCGTCTTGCAATAAAATCATGTCTTTGAGTATTAACGGATCCTTTAGATTGTGTAACGCTGATAGAGTGATTAATCGTATATTATATTTGCCCGTTTTTATAGTTCTTATAATGTTTCCATGTTCGTTAAAAATTGCTAGATCATATTCACAGCATTCAAAAGATATCCCAGGTTTTATACATCGACAGCCAACAAGACCCACAGGATAAGGTATATTATCATTAACATACTCTTTCACGATATCTGGTATTTCATTCAATCCTATTCAGAGCTGCCAAAAAATAGCTTAAGATAAGGGTTGTAATGAACAATTAACTAATAAGTTTACCCCCTTTAGAAGGCTTACTAATTTGATGTTTACGTAGTCAGACACAAGTTTTATATGAAGATCACAATTGAGTCAGCATCATCATGTGCTCCGGTGGTGTAGTCCGGCTAAGCATTTCGCCCTCTCAAGGCGACGATCCCGGGTTCAAATCCCGGCCGGAGCAATTAATATTGTACAGGATTCGGAAGTCCGGTAATTCTCTTCACATTTTTCTGGACTTTTGCCAGAATAATAGGGGGACTATCACAATCGTCATCATCCTGCATGAGTAGTCCAGCTAAGCAGGCGCTACAATAAAAATTTAATGAATATCAAATAATTAACGACATTGACTAGTACTAACCATGAGTAATATTACATGAATATTTTATTCCTAAAAATTTAAATTGTTATTATCATTATTTTTGGCTACCAACTTTTTTTCTATAAAACGCGACTTCGCTAATTTGTAATAAATAACTCCACCTCTTCTTTCTACAACTGCTATAACTCCTTCTTTTCCCATTTTGCCTATTTGTTCGACGGCGGCTGAAAAGTCATTGGCTTTCATATTAATGCCCTCGTTTAGGCCAAATACAATATATTTTGAAGGCTTTTTTTCAAAATCGCCCCTCTCATATACCCTGAAATCTACTCCAAATCCAAATCCTTCTCTCGCTATATAGCCTCTGCTTCTCAGGTCACGATAAATTAAGAATTTTGTCAGAATGTCTTTATCATCTTTTAATATGAGTTCTATAAGGGAGTCAAAATCAAGACTATTTCTCTTGCATTTTAATATAAGACGCTTGGTATATACAAGGTATAAGGCCTCGTATGGCCTCAGAAGATATTTGGAATCTTCCTTTTCCCCAAATCCTTTATTTCTAAGCTGATCCTGAAATCTAGATTCCTCAACAATGATTTTTAATCCTCTGGCAACCATAAATGCTTCAATAAGATACGGAAAATCATTGTTATCAGGAGAAAAAGAAGGTACGGATGGAGATGACATAACAATTAAATCACAGCATATGACCTCATTTAAATATTCAAAATATAGTGAAATTCAATGAAGGGAGTTAATTATCGTGAGTGTCGTGGCATGCCGTATGTAAGACGACAATATATTTCAGGCAAACCACAAATAAAGATCGCAAGATTTTCATCCGGTCAGGCAAAAAGTAATTATGACTACAAAGTTGAATTGCTTGCTACTGCTAAAATTCAGATAAGACATAATGCTCTAGAAGCCGCGAGGCTTGCCGCTAATAAAACAATGGCAAAGGCAGGGGAGACTACATTTTTCTCTACCCTTAAAGTATATCCGCATGTCATCCTAAGGGAGAACAAAATGATAGCTACTGCCGGTGCAGATCGTTTGCAGGAGGGTATGAGAAGAGCATTCGGCAAAGCCACAGGATTGGCAGCAAGAATTCAGCCAGGACAGGTAATCTTTGAAGCATATGTTACATCTGCTAACTTGAATCTGGCTAAAGATGGATTCAAAGTGGCTTCTAGCAAGCTCGGTTGTCCAGCTGTTATACGTATAACTCCACTAAAGAGGGAATTGCTAGAAGACGCTGAAGAGTGATCTATTCTAATCAGATTTATATCTCTACATGCCATTTTTACATATAGATATAATACTGATATTTTTATTCTATATTTGCTTTAAGACTAATAACAATACTACAACAAAAAATAATATGCCTACATTTCATTAATCTTTACATGATCGTAAAAATAAAGTTTATTGTGCTACTACACAAACATAGGCATCCAGATCAAATATGCTCAAGGTTATTTCAGATTTAGACAGTCATCAGTTTAAGGGAAAGAAAGTATTGGTCAGAGTCGACTTTAACGTAAGCATTAGCAATGATTATGTGGGCGAAGACTATAGAATTCGAATGATTCTTCCGACCATAGAATATTTAACCAAACGTGGCTCCAAGGTGATCTTAGCATCACACCTAGGTAGACCAAAAGGACGTGAATCTCAATATTCACTAGCTCCTGTAGCCAAGAGATTGTCTGAAATAATGGGAAAAACAAAGGTTAGATTTGTTAATGACTGCGTAGGGGAAATAGTCGATAATAAAATAAAAAGTATGAATGAAAGTGATATTCTCTTACTGGAAAATTTACGATTTCACCAAGAAGAGGAGTCAGATGACCAGGTATTTTCTAAGCACCTTGCATCATTAGCTGATGTATATGTAAACGATGCATTTAGCACATCTCATCGAAAACATGCATCAACACATGGAGCAGCGAAATTATTTGATATACGATTGGCAGGATTTAATCTAAAAAAGGAAGTAGAATATCTTTCAATGATAAAGGAAAATCCTGTCAAGCCATTCACCTTGGTAGTTGGAGGTGTAAAAATAAAAGACAAAATAGGGGCTCTTGAAAATTTACTTCCTAAAGCAGATAGGGTACTTATAGGAGGAGCCGCAGCGTATACTTTTTTGAAAGCAAAAGGGATTAGGATTGGTAATTCCTTAATTGATGATGAACATTTGCCATGGGTAACCAAGGCGCTTTCAACCTTTAGTGATAAGATAATTCTTCCTACAGATCATGTAGTAGCTTCATCCCCAACTGATCGTTCTGCGAGCGTTGTAAGAGGCGATATTCCAGACAATATGGCAGGGTTTGATATTGGCAATGAAACAATAGAGCGTTATTCTTTTGAGGTGGGTGGCGAGGGATCTGGAACTGTGTTTTGGAACGGACCAATGGGATTATTTGAAATTGGATTATTTGTAAATGGTACAATCAATATTGCAAAGAGTATGGCATTGGCATTCTGGCGAGGTTCTACAACTCTGATAGGTGGCGGAGACACTTTGGAAGCCATGAAGAAAGCAGGAGTTTCGGAAGGAGAAGTTAGTCACGCGTCTACTGGCGGAGGTGCCACGCTGAGATTTCTTGCAGGAGACGAAATGCCTGGGCTAAGGGCTCTAAATGAAAAATAGATAGTATTAACAAAAGTAAAGATTGGTTTGTTCGTACTTAGCTGCAAGTGGAGTATTAGGTAACATTGATTCTCACTGCCTTTAGATATGACACATCATTATTCTCTGCGCCTATCATGAGCGTATACAGTCCAACTTTTAGATCTGATGACGGTGTAAAGATAAACGATATTTGTTTTGGATTTCCAGCAGTAAGTGAAAATGATTCTTCACTAAATGATCCTGTAGAATTTCCAAGGTCGCCAGTAGGAGTGAATGTTCCTGCTGCAATCATGTGAATTCTCTGGTTAGCGAGGGTATTTATGTTGACCTTGACTTCTAAACTTTCGCCTCTTTTGACAGCAACTTGCTTCATAGGTGTAGAAATCTGAAATGGTAATTGCTTTTGTACATGTACTTTACCAATTTTATTCTCTGACCATTCAGTAAACCAGACCTGATTACTATCATCCTTATTCTGCCCGACTGAAAACTGCAACGCATTCGCGATTCCGCATTTCTGGTTATTACTCTTGCTGGCGGCATTATCATTATCATTATTATTCTGACACATGCCAAATAATTTGTTCTGCGTTGGAATCCAGTATTCAATTAATGTATTATTGGTGGGATCGAATCTTGCAATTTTATTGCCAGTGTGTTCATTGAACCATAGCGAACCATCGCCTGATTTTTGGATCCAGTATGGCAATGTATATGCACCTGCTGGAGTATCATTATCATTGATGTTCAAGCCGCTGTTGCTATTACTACTATTGCCTCTACCGCCACCACCACCAATTCCAAAAATTCTTGGTGAAGCTTTAGATGTGACAAATTTCGTAATATTTCCAGTAGATGTATCTAGTTTGTAAAACATGCTTGTCCCATGATCGGTTATCCATAAATTTCCTGAATCATCTACAACTATTCCCACAGGTGAAGCTAGCTCCTCAGGCATATCAAAAATTTTGAATGTCTTTGTACTTAGATCGTATCTGAGAATTTCACCTTTCTTTTGAAATGCAAGCATTGATATCCATACCGCATTTCTATTATTGTCAACTGCAAGCGAGCCTGTACTTATAAGAGTTGGATCGATTCCTGAAAATTTGTCTATAGGCATAGGAATTGCGGAAATACCGTCTGACGTACCATTTCTCATTTTTGTTACTTCACCAAACCATAGCGATGTTGAGCGTATGCCAACAAAGTAGATATTCCCATTCGAATCAAAACCTAGTGAAACAGGATACGTTGTATCAAAAGCTTTAGGAGTTGATGGAACCTTGTACATCTCAAAAGTTTGTGATGATTGTGTATACTTCCATACCGCATTTTGTTTTTCGTCGGTAAACCATATATTGCCTTTTCCATCTGGTTTTATAGCCCACACTTGGGAGAAATCCAAGTGATTTAGCCGCGATTTCCAAATTGGGATTGGAACTTCCTTGGCAAAACTATTTTGTTGAATGTTGTATGTACCAAGGGTTCCGTTTTCAGTCGATACATACCATACCTTACCGTCGGTAACTGCTATGCCTAATGGCATTTCACAGGTAGCGGGAAGCTTGTACTCGGTAATAAATTCGTTTGAATTAAGTTCTGTGTTGAGACCACAAAATGTATTCTGAAACTTCTCGATAGAAGCTTTTCTAGATTCTTCCAATCCATTAAGAGGTGCAGTATGTGTATTACTTCGTAATAATACTGCAGAAACCCCTATAACAACAAATATGCTAATTATTATATATAGTAATTTTTTTTTCAATTACAATTATTGACCCCTTTTTTTATAAGGCAATAATTAAGCAACATGATTATTCTTATATATCTCTTTTTTATCATTGCCTTTACATGTGCTCAATTTGAAATTTACCTTTTTGAATTTTTGATGCATAAAGCACGAATCATGCAATTATATCGCAGCTATCCTCACTCTGTATTCATTCGTACTGCAATATTCATCTGCAGTAAGTATATTGTAAACACTAATTTCAATAATATCGTTATATCTTGTAATTGTCATTTGAATTTTATTCTTTCTTATTTTTATCGCATGTTTATTCCGTAGTTTTCTCAGTTTTAGGCTACACGTGATTCTAATATATTTATTAATATTCTATAAAGTATTTCAGAGGAATTTTTACTACCAATAGCTGGCCTTGATTTTTTCAATCACTTTCTCGTGTTCTGGACTCTTACGTCTTGCGAACCTTTCCATGGACGTAAGTGGAACGCCACCAAGAGTTCTTGCTAGAGCTGCAAAGAACATGTTTTTGATAGGGTTATCCCTGCCAACTTTATGCATGAATTTTTGGATTCCGTGTTTAAAGTTATGCTGCCATGTTTTGTACATTACACCCAATTTCGCCGGATCCATGGTGGTTCCAATATCAAAGAATTCTGACTTTTCAAGTAATCCAATTGGTACAAATGTTAGTGGAGTTACAGTGAACTTTGACCCTGGCTGTTCTGTTTCTAATTCATGAATGAGTCTGATTGTCTCCCAACTATCCTCTGGAGTTTCGTCATTGTTCAGACCCATGATTAGTGTGAATGCAGGTACCCAATAATGGTCGTTTAGGGTTTTTACAGCAGTCTTCACAACCCAATGCCATTCTTCAGGCTTGTATGGTGCTAGTTTTCTATCCGCATATTTTCCAATTAATCTAATGCTGCCGGTTTCAAACCCACATTGTATGCCAATGTGATTATCTGGAGATGCCCTGATAATTTTAGAGACGTTTGGAACTAATCTTTCATCAGCAATAGCTCCAGCAAGAGTGCCGTGTGTTGGGTTAGTGTGCTCAATACCTGTTTCCATAATACCTTTGAAGAGGTCTTCTAGCGCTTCACGGTTTGGCTGCATGTTCTTTGTTGTTCTCGGATTCATCCCATATACAAAAATATCATCACTGTGAATCCACGCATTCTTGGCACCGCCATATTTCATATTGATTTCGATTTCTTTCTGAACTTTCTCAACAGGATAATATCTCAACGGCCTAAGGGTGACATCACAGAATTTGCATCCTCTTCCACATCCACGCATAACTTCACTCATGCCATGTATACTAGGGTTAACAATATTTGGTATCTCCTCAACTGAAGGCTCATCCCAATAATGTATGAACCTACCATGATGGGTTCTGTCGTTTCTCACAAATTCCTTAATATCTACCTTAAATTTGGTTTTCTTAAATGGGTTTGCTGTTTCCATTTCTCCATTAATCAGTGAATCAAAGAACATTCTACCTGCACCATCGATTTCAGGACCAATGCCACCTAGATCTCCCTCTACAATTCC
>JBKPMK010000321.1:0-1647 GCA_046732115.1 Thermoproteota archaeon | reverse complement strand
GGGGACAATAAAAATAATGTGAAATAAGAATGTGGATATTGCTTTTATAATCAAGTATACGAAGAAAAAACCTATGAGATTCAGTGTAAAAATGTGATATCCTAAAACTGTGGTATAATACTTGACTAGGATAACATTTCTAATCAAAAAACCATAATTGTGCTAATGAAATTCATCACAAACAAAAGTTGAGGAAAATACTGTTATGCGCAAGAGTATACATACTAATTGTAATGCATTGTGCACAGCAGATTTATTTAATTATAATTACAGCTTAATATGCTAGGCCTTGAATGAACAGGCAGAATACTGGATAGAAAAACTTAACCTCAGGCAACATCCGGAAGGCGGTTTTTTCACTGAGGTATACAGGTCTAAAAGATATGTCCATTTACCGGAATTTGATGGACCTCGCTCCGTTTGTACTGCAATTTATTATCTGCTGATTGGAGATCAATATTCCTTTTTTCATAGAATTAAATCAGATGAAATATGGCATTTTTATGCAGGCAGCAGTTTATTATTGCATATAATAGAAGAGAAAGAGGAGAAGACAAGTCTAATAGACATCAGCTTAGGATCAAATATTGATAATAATGAGACATTTCAGGCAGTGATAAACTCAGGGTCATGGTTTGCAGCTTCCGTTATCGATGATGATTCTTATAGCTTGGTTGGCTGTACCGTTTCACCTGGATTTGAGTACCGTGACTGGGAAATAGGACAAATGCAAAAACTGAGTAGGTTGTACCCTCAATACAAATCAGTCATAGAGAAATATGCAAAACCAAATTCCAAAGATGATGAAGAGGCTTCAGAATGAATCCCTCAGGACTTGCTAGCGTATAACATGGATGTAATACAATTTGCAGGCGAGGTGATTGTTCTATCTACTTCTGGTGTACTATCTCCTGGTCCTCTTTTTTTAGCTAATCTCATTTACGCAAGCAATCGGGGCTATTATGCAGGGATTAAAATTGCAAATGGTCATATGACAGTAGAACTATTATTGATTATTTTATTGTCTTTAAGTCTCTTTGGATTTTCTTCTTTAACAGCAGGACCAACAGCCCTAAGAATAGTAGGAATGATAGGCGGTATCTCCATAATATTTTTTGCTATGGCGCAAATCTTGAATATAACAAAAAGGGCTGGATATGCCGCGGATATAATAAACAAAAACAAAAACCAGGAAATCGGTTTTGGAAGTAGTTACTTTTTCCTTTTAGACAAATTAGGCAAAAAGATATCGCTAGGACCACTATTGGTAGGGATGATCTTTACAGCCATGAATCCTTTTTTTGTAATATGGTGGCTAACAGTAGGTCTAAAATTAATTTCTGATTCAATTTTGCTTTTTGGTATTCTTGAAGGTGTTGTTATTTTATTTTTGTTTCACATATGGATGGATTATGCATGGTTAGCACTTACCGCTTATTTAATTTCTAAAGGGTGGTCAATAGTCAAAATGAAATCATACCACTTCTTTATGATTTGTATAAATGTCGTACTTGTATCCTATGGAATTTACTTTTTGGTGACAAATATAATATAATATAATTGGTTAGTGAACAAAAAACACGTCTTATGTAAGAGTGTCTTAACATAAATATAATATCATTTGTCTGGCGAAAATTGAAACATCGA
>JBKPMK010000320.1:0-2578 GCA_046732115.1 Thermoproteota archaeon | reverse complement strand
TTACACCTGCTACTTTTGTTGATGGTGTTGCTGGTAATGTTGTTTATCTAATCGCCTATATAGCACAAAACAGCAAATATCATATCTATTTACCAATAGCACAAAAAATGATAGATTCATTTAGGATCATAGAATAGATAGGCGCGTAAACAAAAATTACAATAACATCTTGAGCATGTAGACTTGCTATTTTGAGTTATGTCATGTTTTGGCTTGATATATGCACTATACGATATTATAAAAATTCCATTGGTGTAAAATTAAGCACTAGGCTATCTTAAGAAAGTTTAGTACTAGTAGTTTCTACACCTTCTATAGTGCAGCTTTGCACTACGCTTCTTTTATTATTATTTTATGTTACCCATATACAGCAAATCCTCATAATGAAAACCGGATCCAGGCCTAACTTTTGAGGAAGGAGGATAAGCATGTGCAAAGTATCCTCTAGCTTTTCCATCGCAGGGTTGTAGAGGGTCTGCAGGGGCCTTTAGCCTTAGTGAAGCCGGTGGAACCTTTGTAGCATCATTGTGTAGAACCTTTTCTATTTGAGCAGGAGTAGCATTTGGATGAAGAGATTTGATTAGTGCTGCGGCTCCCGCAACATGTGGAGCGGCCACGCTAGTATCACTCGCAGTATTGTCGTATCTGTCAGGAGGTATAGTAGTACGTATATAGTTACCAGGTGCGGCAAAATCCACTCCTGAACCAAAGTTAGAAGCCGAGAGTATGAAGTCGTCGGGATTGGTGACTCTGTTAACTGGAGTAGGGGGTCCTTTACCGCCACACTTGCCATCTGTATCAGCAATAGCAGAAACGGTTATGGCTGCCGGAATCCCTGAAGGTGATCTCCCCTTAACATCTATATTCTCATTTCCAGCTGAAACCACAACCACTACACCTTTACTAATAATGGCTTCAATGGCGTTTTTGTCCTCCTTAAAATTGGTAGGGAAATTCACGCCGAGGCTGATATTGACTACATCTATCTCATCTGCGTGAGCTAATACATAACGGTATGCTGCCAGCATAGCGTTAGGTGTACAGACCGGATCGCAAACATCTAGGGCCCAGATCCTTGCTCCAGGTGCTGTCCCAACTGTGCCAATATTGTTGTTCTTTGCAGCAGCTACCCCTGCGACCGATGTCCCATGGCCATTTTCATCTCTACATCCACGTACGGGGACAATATGGGTATTCGTCTCGACGGAAGACTTGGGACTACTAAACGTTAAACAACGATAAACATTTAAGTCAGGATGATAAGCGGCAACTCCTCTGTCTATGATGGCTATATCAGCATTAACATCCACGCCAGGCGGCGGAAATGCAGCACTCAAATCTGCACCCACTCTTTTTACTCCTGTCGGTATCTGCTGTGGGGGCTGATTCCCTGGCTGGGCATTCGCGCCATGACTAGATAAAGCCTGTAATCCTATTGCACCTACCATTAATATGAACATCAGATTCGCCCAGAAAAATTTAGTTCTGGAAGTTAGCCTAAAAACAGCAATTTTTTTCTTATCCTTTCCCATTATCTGATTACTAGCAGCAGTCAAATCTTATCGTGTCGTATATACATACATATCGCTATTACTAATAGTTTTTTTGAACATTGTAGACAGCTTGCTTTTCAATCTCTGCACTGACATTTCAATCTGGCTTCTCACACACTTTCTAACTGTTGCTGATGTCAAACGGTCAGCAGAGTTTTATCTTCGTATTCTTGGAGGAGATATTATCCTCGAAGGTGAACCAACGATTATTCAAACAGCTAACAGCTGGATTATATTAAACGTAGGGGGTGGACCAACAGGTCCCTTCTTTTGGTGGCACTGCTGTGATTGTTGTTTACTTCTGGTGTAATGTAATGCGCTGTCAATGGTGGTAGCATTGGAGATGACACATCTTGCAAAGTTGATTGTCAAGCTAATCCTAATGATCCATCATGTCCATCCACACCACCATGTCAATCAGCTATAATAGGCATATCATGTCCTCCAGTAGATTGTACTAAAACTCCAGACGATCCTTCATGTCCACCACTGCCAACATGCAAGCCAGACGAAACCATAGTGAATGGTAAATGAGAATCATCCTGCTCAAAAGAAATGCATTCCTGACAAACTACCATGTCCAGCAGTTCAGAAAGTGGCAGGCGGAGGTAGTAGTAGTAATGAATGTACACCATGTCCTGGCATAGAAGGTAGCGCAGCAAAGATGTGTCCTGTCCCAACATGTTAGCCAGGTGAACATTTGGATCCCAAGGCAAACAAATGCGTTCCAGATAACTGCCGGAAGAACGAACACTTTGACTCTAAACAAAACAAATGCATTCCAAATCCATCATGTAAAAATGGAGAGTATGATCCTGTTCAAAACAAGATCTCTTGTATATTATTACTTGCATACAAGAGTAATTCTATAGGCAAATGTAGTAGAGTATGGATATCTGTCAATTACCCCCCATAATTCTTTGACTTTTCCATCTTCCTTCTTCATGAAAAAACTATCATATTTTAGTGCATCTTTAAAACTTTGTTTAATAAAGTCAACTAAACAAGCGTTGTTGATAAACTGT
>JBKPMK010000319.1:0-6516 GCA_046732115.1 Thermoproteota archaeon | reverse complement strand
TCCTTAATCAGGATCTTTCCAGTCCCATCCCTTAATGTATTAAGTGCTCTAATGAGTAGCCATGCAGGGTTTTCCAGAATAGCTGCCAAACTAGAATGGGCATCTCGAGATAGAGTCTGACATTTCATTTCTACAAAGAGTAAACCTTTCATTCCAAGGCTCAAAATGGGAATACCTTGTTCATTTATATATCCGAATTCCCAAATCACGCAATCACATGCCAGTTTATTTCTATGATTAGAAATGTATTGGTCAATATGAGGACTCCCAATCTCTTCCTCACCTTCGACGATAAATTTTATATTGCATGGTACGTCTCCGATCTTTTCTAGGTAAAATTCTACGGCCTTGATTCGAGTAATTAGCTCGCCTTTATCGTCTGAAGAGCCTCTCCCGAATATATAGTTGCCTTCGATGCTACCGCTAAACGGATCCGCCTTGTCCCACAAATCTAATGGTTCTTCAGGCTGAACATCATAGTGGTTATAGAACAATATAGTTTTACCATCAGGATTTGATTTAGATTTAACTTCGCCATACACTATCGGAGGGATATCATCAAGGCCAGACATCTGTTCTATTTCTCTATAATACGTCTTGTTATCATTAAAGGGGGAATTGACGCTATCGCCGGTATTTCCGACCTTGTTCGACTTAAGATTCGTTTGTGATAGAGGAGGTTTACGGAGGTATAGTACTTCAGCAGTAATCCCCGCTCGACTCATAATGTCGCATACAAGATGCGCACATTCTTCAAGACCCTCGTGCCGCGCTGACACGCTTGGTTGTCTTATAAGTTGTTGTAAGTCGGTAATAATATTATGCATTTTAGAATCGATAAATGAGTCAAGCTCTAGATTCAATCGATTTACGTCCCGGGACAATCTAATGATTTTCGCCCTTCTTCCGTTTTAACTGTTTAGACCCACATTGAATACTAGAGCACAATTGAGAAAGGATTTATATCTTTAGCACGGTCTTCATCTATATGGGTATTGCGCAGTATATGGCTAAAGAGATGATGAAGGAAATAGGTAATAGATCTAGGGAATTTTACGAATTTGTTCTGCCGGCTATCGATATATTTGAAGATGGGAATGAATTGGTAGTATTAATTGATTTACCTGGCTTCTCGAAAAATGACATTAAATTGAGAATCGTAAAGAATGTGCTTTCGATTAACGCGAAAAGAGAGGTAGAGGATCCTATGGGTACGGTTTATTTCAAACATAGGCCGACCCAGATAAGCAAGAAAATTGCTTTACCCATATCTTTAGAGGACGGCGAAGAAGCCACAGGAATGGCGAAATATGTCGATGGCGTGGTAAGTTTGAGAATTCCCATGCCAAAATCAAGTATTATACCCGTAAGCTGATCATAGTTTTTTCTTGAAATGTACAATGATTGGGATAGTATATACAAATAATGAAGCAATGATACCACAATAACCTATTGTTGAGTTATTCGCTAAGATAACAGTAGATCCTAAGAACAGAGCCGATGCAAAGATAGCAGATCCTAGTAGAGAATAGCTCTTTTCTGATCTTGTTCCATCAGATATTTGGCGTTGTTCAAGATAGGTCTTTACAATAGGTGCCATTGTAGAATATGTCTCAATGCCCTTCGCAAATCTTTTCATATAGTCCTTTGCCTCTTCGATGTACGCCTCCTTAAGAAGTCCTTCTTCTTCGAATAGATTGGCAAGAACCTTTACAAAATAAAACCTAATTTTGTGGTGCTGATATATTCCTTCCAAGATTGAACCCATCCGCATATACAAAGCCAAGTTCTTTGGCAATCTAAATGGAAATCTAGTTAAGGTCTTGTTGGATAGCTCCATCAGGGCGTTCACCTGCATTTTATCGACCTCTTTACCGTGAATTGATCTAATGCTCAGGTCAAGCGCTTTCTCAACTATATATCGATTGACATTGGGTTCAAGAGTATCAAGTTCCACTAGGATGTTGACAGCCCGTACCGGATCTTTTTCTATCAAACTAAGATACAGTCTTATAAGCTTTAGACGGGTTTCACTATCTAGTCTACCGACCATTCCAAAGTCATAGAGAATCAGTTCTCCATTTTCTCCCACAGATATATTACCGGGGTGGGGATCAGCATGGAAGATACTGTGGCGCAGTAACATCTTGAAAAAAACATGGTGAACTCTAACAATTAATTTTTCCCTGTCAATCCCTATTGCATCCAAGGATTCTACATCGGTAATCTTTATGCCTGGTACGAATTCCATTGTAATCACATGTTTCGAAGTTAATTCAGGCACAACATTTGGGATAATTATCTGTCTGTCGCTTCGTAAATTGTGCTTGATCGTAGACAGGTTCTTGGCCTCTACTCTGTAATCCATCTCTTCATATATCGTCTCAATAAATTGTGCCAGCATAGCATCAAACGAAAATCGCAGATTAGGATCAATAAACCGACTAGCAAGCGGCAAGATTCTTTTTAAGATATAGATATCCTTTCCGACTGTGTCTTCAATGCCTGGTCTTGTAACTTTTACGATAACTTGTTTTCCTTTATATTTTGCTAAATGTACTTGCCCAAGACTTGCCCCAGAAAGAGCAGTTGTATTAAATTGTTCATATCTCATATCAATATTGCCCAGATCAGCTTCTATAATCGGCCTTACTTTAGAAAATTCAACTGGCGGGACCTCGTCTTGCAACTTGGATAAAATCTCTAAATATGGCTGAGGTAAAATATCGGCCCTAGTCGAGAGCCATTGACCCAATTTGATATAGGATGGACCAAGATCAATGAAAGTCTTCAGAGCTCGTCGCGCATGTTTAATGTATCTTTCTTCATCAATACCTCTACCTTGAGTTTTCACCCAATTACGCCTGTCTTTTCTGAAATTGATAATAACTGGTAACAATCGCAGGATTATTATGAATATATAAAATCCCGAAACTTTTCGTTCGATATTTTCGCCAGATCTAAACTTTGTTTCACTTTGAACTACTTCTGGATTAGATGTGTTTTTTTCCATATAAATCAAGTCCTGTGCGGGAGTAACTAATTACCGTGTAAGTCGCAAATATGACAAGTTAACAAAGAGTCGATCAAGTAAGATTTCGTCCCTGATGGAAAATGTGAGTTAAATTTTTTGCATTCTTCAAACAGGATAGCATGATTGCTAAAGCGGTCAGATACTCAGGGGCGTCTACTAACAAGTGTCCAAAGGGGTCTGTTCGGGGATCGATCCGATCTATGTGAACAGAATAATGATCTGGATACTCCCTCACGTGCAAATTTTGATGCCGATATTGTCGTATTGCACCCTTACTGGCTCCTAGCCGAGTTTCGTCATACTCTATAATTGGTCTAATCATTTTGGGTACCAGTAAATTTCCATCTTCATCAATGAAATCCACGGTGAAAAATGGGGAAGCACTGAATATAAAATTAACCGTTCCATAGGGCTCGTTTTTTGTACTTAGATAATGAGTGTAACCATAATTGCCAAAAAAAGGGCAAAACTAAGGGATCTATTTTAAGCTCGTTATCTAGACATTATTAATTGTGAAACATCATTTCAAATCATACCAAAGTTTGCCATTGCGCAATATCTCTGATTCACCTTATAATTGACTTGTTTTTAGAAGATGCAGGACATTGTCGAATAGCAAGCATGATTACCTTCAAAAGCAGATTATTGGAACATCACTGGCATTGGCATCATATGAAGCTTTAAGCCTCTAGCTCGGTCATTTAAACTGCATATTCTGTTGGTGGTGTGGACAAAACCAAAAATATACAACCTAAGCACTAGTCTGATATGACCATATGACCATACCAATTAAGAATCAAGGTTTGTCGGATGATATTAGCATCGTAGAATCGAAGAGGGTATACTCCGGGGATGTTAGTGTTAGACTTGATAAATTGATCTACAATCAAAAAATAATTAACGAAGAGATAGTCGAACACTCGGCCTCAGTAGGCATAATCCCTCTTACTGATACTAACGAGATATTTTTGGTCCTGCAATATCGTCATGCTATTGGAAAAACCATATTAGAAATCCCTGCAGGAAAAATTGAGAGAGGTGAATCGCCTGAACAGGCAGCCGTTAGAGAGATGACCGAGGAGATTGGGCATTCTGGGAATGTACTTCCATTTATTCAGCTTTACTTAGCACCTGGCTATGATACCGAACTAATGTACGTTTTCATCGCAAGGGATTTAAAGCTCGAAAAAGCAATTGCTGATGACGACGAAAGAATCATAGTAAAGAAATTAAAAATTGCTGATGCTGTGAAAAAAGCGCTGAACGGAGAGATCGTCGATTCAAAAACCCTAGCCTCTATTCTTTGTTATTGGGAGCGATACTCTAGTAAAAAATAATGGATGGGTCAAACATTACTGCTAGAAAGTACTTAATCTTAATTTGGTGGTCGTTAATTATTTATCACTAGCCTCAAGTCTTAGAACACATTTGTCAGTCTATAACCATATTGATCCGCAGCACACAAAGGCAGCAATTTAGTACTTGCCCACAAGACTGACATCCTGCGCCTCTTTATCATTTGTGGTCGTGCTTTTGCATATGCAACTGCATAGTTGATTCCGAGTATGCTCTTAGCGCATCTGCGTTTTCGATGAACTCATTGGTATTTCCATGAAAGAACATCTTACGATTAAGACAAGCTACTTTGTTGGCAAGTTTTATCACCGAGTCTAGATCATGAGATGCCCAAACAATGGTAATCTTATTGCGCATATTCAGTTCCTTAAGAATGTCGTGAAACCTATTCTGAGAATCCTGATCTATTCCTGTTGCCGGTTCATCTAGTATCAATAGTCTGGGGTTGTTAACAAACGCTTTTGCAATAAGTGATCTCTGTTGCTGTCCCCCTGATAATTCGCCGATCCGCCTTTTTCTTTGATCATACAAACCAACTAATCTAAGTGCCGACGAAACCCTTTCTTTTGATGGCTGTCGTGAAATGCCTAAAGATACTATTTCCTCTACAGTTGCAGGAAAATTAGAATCGATTGCTCTTTTTTGTTGGATATAGCCGATATCCTTTAGTAGTGATTTATTTTTTCTAATATCTTTACCAAATATTTTAATAACGCCATGATAGTCTGGCAATAACCCTAGCATAGACGAAAATAAGGTAGTTTTGCCTGCACCATTTGGACCAATTAGTCCTAGAATATCTCCTTCCACTACTTTGAACGAAACATCCTCTAAGACGCTAATAGGACCAAAGCTACAAAACAATTTGTCGACTTCTATTATATTGAACCCGAATCCCCCCTCATACGCATCCCAATGCTTAGTTTGCACGATTTACTGAATAACAGTCTCGTAGCACTCCAACCAGCACTGATCGTCATGGATTCAAACAATGCTATACTTAGATAATGACATTCTGAATGATATATATCTATTTGAATTTTGAGATTGTTGACAGGTATAAAAATACCCAGTAACGACTAGCCAGTGAAAGTACATAGGATACTTGGCCTAAGAGATGGTCTATCCTATTCTGTTCAGCCTAATCTGGTTTCTGGTTGTCGACTTGACCGGAACAGGGTTCATTAATCTCAATCTCCAGCAACACCAATTTGATAGGTCATTTTTTAGTGGCTTTCTCTATGTTATCGATATGTGGCGAAGGTCCGTATTTGCATGATGTTAGGGCCAAAAGAACAAGAGAAGAGTGTTTAATATTTATACGTCAAATAGATTCAAAAGCTTGTTGCGCATCAAGAAATTTTTGTCCTCATTACCACCATCTGTTCTTAATGGTGATGATATTACTCTTCCTTCTGGACCTATAAGAAAAATGTTTGATTTCGCTGGCCTTAGTAATTCAGATATTTTCTACCATTTGGGATGTGGATCCAGTGAAAGCATTCGAATTGCTTGTACTGAATATAAAGTTAGAAAATCGATCGGTATAGAAATAAAAAAAGAAACGGCAAACGTTGCTCGAGAAAAAATCAAAAATCTGAAAAACGCTCAAATAATAAATGAAGACTTTAAAAAGACCAACTTGTCAGACGCAACAGTCATCTTTTTTTGGTTTACCGATGACAAATTAATCAAACTGATGATAAAAAAATTTGAGAGGGAATTAAGAGATGGTACTCGAGTATTAACTATTTGGTCTCCTCCAGATTTAATGATCCCTTCCAAAACTGAATTTCCTTTTATGTTATGTCAAAAGCCATTCAAATATGCACAGAGAGTTACTGAACAAGTTACTGCAATCTGCGGAAGTCCATGCATTGACTTCACGTCCTCTTGGTATCTTGCAGAGAGATATATTCATAACTTGGAATCAGTCGAGGAGAAATATCTCAGGTTTGTAAATATATTTCAATGTATGGTCATCTGGATAAATGCATGGAATTCAGGAGTCGCCTGTGAGGAGGAAATTCCGCCGCCTGTAGAAGCATATATTGGCATACTGAAGACTTTTTATAATATAGACTTATCAAGTATGATAACAAAGAAGTGACTAATTCATTGTATTA
>JBKPMK010000318.1:0-3330 GCA_046732115.1 Thermoproteota archaeon | reverse complement strand
ATAATGTAAAAGATAGTCAACCATTAATATTTGCAAGTGGATTTAAAGGTGGAATTACAGATGTAAAAGTCAATCCATATGACGGCAATATGTATATTCTTACTGCAGGCGGATTCATATATAGAATAACTCCTTCTTCCTTTTCTCGCTAATGGCTTAAAATTGATAACAGAAGCACAGGTAAGGCCGCCATCAACTTCTATAGCATCGCAATCTTCTCCTTCAAGCTAAAATAAAAGAATCAACACCTTTTGAGAATACAACAACAGAAAAGGTACTGTACTAGGGCTTAATACGCTAATTCGTTTATGATCATAACTTTTTGTTCCAAAACAATAGCAAATGGTTTGTGATCTAAGCATTGACTTTGGTTTTTTATAGCATAGCCAACTCTGATATAGTTAACAAAGTTAAGGAATACTAATAAAATTAACCATTGAATGATCCTATATGTTCTACAAAAAGTATAATTCCTATACTATTTGGGTAGCTGTATCTCTAATAGCCTTAATACTTTTAACTACAAGTGGCTTTAACCACTCTTATACAGCATTTGCAGCTTCAAAGAAAGATGGGAGCAGCAGCACCAGTAGTAAAAGCAGTTCAGGGGGTGGCTTTACAATTGGCGGCACTTCTTCATCTTCCGCTACCACAGCCAATCCTAACGCATTAACTAAAAAGGAGCTAAGCTCATTCATAAGTTGTATAAACACAGCAAACAAGTCGACGGAAGGTCTCACTCACAAAGTAGCTACAAACTGTCTTGATACAGCCAAGGGAATTACTCCTACTACTACTGCTGCTGCCTCTTCTAGCACTACCGCAGGTAGACGTAGTAGTAGTAGTAGTAGTAGTTCTTCCCCCTCACTAGCACCATCTGCTGGCTCTAGCACATAATTGAACTGAAAATAGAATCCTACTTGTTGTAAAAAGATAGACGCTGAAAAAATTCAAAGAAGCCATAGGCGATATATGGTCTAACTGATCAATCAAAAACCATGTTAGAACACCAACAAAAAAGAGAAGAAGGCCATCATATTTTGACAGAAGGCTTCGAAGCGCAAAGTCCTCATATTCTAGCAGTACGAATTAACAGATTCATAAGAGAAAATAATATTAAGCCAAGCGATTTTGTAGATATCAAGTACTCATCGTTTTTAAAAGCTGATAATAATGAGACGTCGTTTTCTGCTATCCTAATCTTCAAAGGCAAAAGGGAAGAAGAATCAGAGGAAGACGACTAATAAAATTAAGAAAATATACAACAATGCTAAAGTTTGTTTTATTACTGATTACGGCTTATATAAAACAAACTTTAATTTGTCTTATGCCAATTTTATTGCCGCTTATAATCTTGCGCTAAAATGTGCTTATAATAGATTTTAGCGTTATCTGTTTGATCGACTGCTTTACTTTACTTTATCACACTACAGTAACATAACACTAACAGAAAAACTTAAGCTTGGATACTACGTATATAATAATTGAAAGAAAAATATGACACTACTGTTAGAGGAAGGCACAATCTGGGACGTAAGCGCGTAAAACTTGACTTTGCCATAAGACCAAATACTACTACTAGCTATATCGCATCTGCAGCATATAATGATGGAACCGGACGTTTTAGGGACTATTGGTTTGATCACTCCAATAGTAATCTGTTTTTGAGACAGTTCATGTGACGACAAGGTAATTACAATGTCTACAACATCAACAGAAGAAAAACCATATTTTCGGAACTCTCGATCCATAAGAGCCAAAGAATACTTGGATGCACTGCAAGAAGCTTTGAATCATCATAATCAGAATAACAATCAGGATTAGCATAGAAATATTGTGTACTTGCCAAATTCAACAGTAATGTAATGGAGATAACCTCCCATTTTATTTTGTAAAAAGTAAGTCATGCCGGTTCGCATGTCTATTGGATAGATATCATGGTGAATCATTTTATCTTCCTGTCCTGGTCTTCTAGTTCTAGCCAAGTCATTTTTTGCTGTCGCCTTGCCCTCACTCTCTTTTTCTCTCGGCCTGTTCCAGGAATGGTAGCACGTCTCCGCCTGATGAAGTAGCAATGTAAATATCTTAGTAGCCATGTTAGTTATATAACCTATTTTGCGCTATTGTGATTTACTTAATGGTTCCGACTAGGCACCCTTCTGATAGAAACGAAAAGCGATCAGAAGAAGCTACAAGAGTCTTTTATGGGGTCGAAACTGTTGTAAATACAGTATTGCACTTTATAGATAAAACGAATAATAAAATTGATGCATGTATTGACCAAACAAGACCATCGTTAGTCATTGATATTGCTGTATTAAAGCAAGCCTTTCTTAATGCAAAGAGAGGAGTTTATCTAAGGTATATTACTGAAATTACTAAAGATAATCTTTTATATTGTAAAAGAACTCATGACAGGTAAACGAGCTTAGACATTTAGATGGGATTAAGGGTAATATGTACCTAAGTGAAACAGGTTATCTTGCTCCTGCAACTTTTCATGAAAGAGGAAAGCCCGCATCACAGATTATCTATAGTAATGTAAAGGAAAAAACTGAGGATGAAGAGGAATTAGAAGAATATAATGAGTCTACAGGTTAACAATGACAAACAGAATCCACGAAAGACGATATAAAAAAATGGATTCTACAATTTCTTTTTATCATGGAATTTATCTAGTTCAAGGACTAATTAAACTACACTTATACTGTAATCAAGTAGTTCTAAACTTCAGTTCCATTGTCAATTTTTACAACAAAGGCGCAGCTCATCTCAGGCATAAAAGCAGTTCCTTTTATCAATAGACATCTGTTAGCATACATATAATATTTACAATCTTTGCATTGAAAATCTTCTGCACCTTTGCCAATAACATGACCTTCTTCATACTCGAGCTTTCTTCCAGTTTTCTTTATGGAATCCCATACAATATCTCCTGGTAACATACCATCACCTTTTGGAGAAAAGTAGATTGATATGCCATTTTCATTATTTATTTCACCTTCTACAATATGACATTTTTTTTCGTCAGGTAAGTTGAACTTGCATTTTATACAAGCACGATTATAGTCGTTGTTGTAACTATTGGTTTTGGTTTTCCTTGCATCTTGTTCCCAGTAGCCTGCCTCTTGCTTTGTCATCTTTTTCTTTGAGTTTAGGACATTGTATAATGCAGCATCTTTTACTGCTATGTCCTCTTCTTCTTGCTCTCCTGTAGACTTGGCAATAACTGATTCTTCTATATTATTATGACCGTCATGATTATCTATCATATTTGTAGGAACAACTGTAAATAAACTACAAGATATTTAATTCCATTCGTTCAGGCTT
>JBKPMK010000317.1:0-2913 GCA_046732115.1 Thermoproteota archaeon | reverse complement strand
CATTTATCCTTACGCTATTTTAATATGCCAATTTGTTTGTATAAACAAGGCTTTATTGATTTGTCATTGATTTTGCAGGCTGTAAAATGCCACGCTGCTTCAAGTCCAAGTAAGACAGCTGCAAATCCAAGACCCACGTATACTATATTTTCTAACATATCTTGTTTACCTTACTGATAGATATAACGTTATCTACTAGAATAATAAATATTTGACAATGATTTGAGGCTTTCACTTAACAAGTGATAACAGATAAATCTAATTAAAACATCTACTTTTACATATGTAAGAGTACAAAATATGTTTGTACTCTCCCCGAATTTTTTAAATATATAATTTCTTTATTATCGATAAATGTCTCCATTTGGTTATAGGATTATAAATAATAAAAAAAATATTGGTGGTGATTTAGAACACTTGACGATAACAGTCAGCTGCTTCGGCTGAAGTAAGATCTCCGTCTGCTGCTGCGTCAGATTCGCACTTTGACAAGCTCTTCAAATCCTTTGCAGAGACACCGCTAGTATCTCCTGTGCTTCCAGATGAATCGCCAGCATCTGTAGTCTGAAATTGGGAGTTAGTCTTGTCATTTGACAATGTTTTGAATGCATTGTCTTTGTTTTCATTGGTAACCTTCTTTGCGCCAGCAAGTGTAGAGCCTACCAAATCACCACTTACAATAACTAGCGACGTCGCTATAGCAATGGTAAGGAGAGCTGCCATTATTGTTCTGCTAGAGAACATTGCCATCGAAAGTAACACACTATGTTTTTTAAAAGATGTGAAAGTAAATAGAGTTCCTTCATCACTTACTATATGTATAGGGTAGACATATGATAATTAGTAAGAATTCATCAACTTCTAAAATCAAATGAGTCTTAATTTGCTACTGTTTAGTCGTGCATAAAATTCAAAATTGTATTAGCTGTTTCCTCACCAAGTAATTGATGCAACGAGTGTTCAAACAATTTATAATCAGAAAATAATTCTTCTTCCGTTGCTGCGCCTGATATGATTAATTGCGCTGATTTCATATATTTGATATTTAAGATAAAGGTAACATTATACCATTAATTTATGCAAGCATATTATTTGCATCCCCGAATCCCCAATTTGTCAGGGAAAGCCATAACTCCATTTTATGAAAAAGCAATTGAAAATCTGAAGATGTTCGAGAATAACCAATAGTCATCCATTTTCATCGTAATCAGGTTTTTTGATTCTTCATTATCATGTTCATTGCTGTTACTTGGTAGTTTTAATTTCGTATTTGAGCTAGTAGATAAAACTACTGTAGCATTAAATCATTCCTATGCTAATATCCCTATCCCTTCTTAGTAGATAAACCAATAATATGGTTAAAGCAGCAATTTCCTCAAGTTTATGTTCTTCAACATTCCATATCCAAAACGGTTTATTTTGTAACCCTTCAAATAGTCTATGCTGATGCTGTTTGTTGTGCTGTTTATAAACTAATAGTCTATGCTGTTGTTGTGCTCAACTACTACTAAATAAATGATCTTTGTACAATATTTTATTATTCTCTAAAAACCACGCTTCTATTCCCTCATCCAACTCTACTTTGTCTTCGTCTACTAATTCTACCAGTAAGTAATTTGCTATGGAATAATACTTCGCTTATGACGTGAAAAATTTATCCTTATCTTCAAGAGGATGTTAATTTCTAATAATGTTTGTTGAGTACAATAGTAATACTTGTTAGACGAAAATAAATATAATATGTTCAAAATGACAAAATTCAAAATTTGTGTTATTGGAATGATAGTAGGAGTAGGAATCATTAGTCTTCTTCCATTTATGGGCCTTACATGCAGATGGTGTACTGGTGCTGGATAGTTAATGCTCAGTTACTAAAAAGACACATCTGGCAATAGAAGTACTCCACTTTCTTCTTCTTCTTAAATCAATCTAGTTCTATAGGATAACTGAAGACATAATATTGTATCTGAATAACACAGTCTAATTCTTTTTTTGTGGCAGTTTGCCCGCTTGGCCTCTGTCATAATATAATCTATGTCCACTGTCACATAAATTATTTGCAGTTATTTTATTATAGTGTTGTCTGGCTGGAGTATATTATATAAAATAGTTGCTGTGCAATTGTTTGTTTACGTTGCAACTATTTTGTCGAATTACCAAAACTATATAAAAAGTCGACATTTAGTTGCAAAGAACTCCTAGCCCTTAAGTACTCTTATGTTGAAATGCATCTATGAGAGAAAGAATCGCAAATGAAGGACCTAATAAAAACAAAAATTCATCAAATTTAGCACTCAATGCCATGTTCATATTTTTAATTTTTATAATTGGAATAAGCATGCTTTCATTATCTGTATCGGTACCAATGATAGATGCACAAACTGCTAGTGCCAAGATGACTGACGGTGCACAAATGATGGGGACTTGTGTAGTAGGTGTAGAGAGTCCTTGTAATGGCACTCAATGGAGTAGATAGCAATATTACTTAACCAGAACCTATAGCCATCATTAACTAACCATAAGGCTTCAGTAGAAAATAGAGTCAGTACAAAAGGGGGAATGTTTATTGTATACTAGCTATTGACTAGATAATTGCTTCAATCAGCGTATATAGGGTCAGCGTATATAGGGAAAAAATTAGAAGAGAAACAAAAGATTGATGAAGAGATAAGACAAGCTGATTTTGAGTATTGATATGAAAAATTACTAAAAACTCAAATTAGAACCGATAAAGAAGATGGTGCTTTCAGTACATAGTACAGGAACTATTCAATAGTCATTCATATATAGTTAATCTTCTATATATATTATAGGGAAAATAATAACATGTCAACAACATCAAAAGAACAAGTACATCAAAGAATAGAACAACAACAACAAGCTATCAATAAAGCATTAGATGAGACCAAGAAC
>JBKPMK010000316.1:0-1562 GCA_046732115.1 Thermoproteota archaeon | reverse complement strand
ATATAAGCTCAATCGTACTACCTATATCTTAGTATAATTGATATAATCTTCAACTCTAGGAAATTCAATGGTTACATTAAGTCTTTAATATTTGATATCTGTAAACCATTGCAAATACATTCCTGCAATTGTAGGACCTATTGCACTTCCTATGACTCTCATAAGAAGGGTTTGAAGTAGATAATGCTACTACATTCATTACTCCTAAAATGCTAAGAGATAAGCCACTAGCTAGTGACCAAGTTTACAGAGATTGAAGATTCGCTTGAATGGAAAACAAACAAGCCAAATAGGCCCAGTGTAGTAATAATTGTTCCAAATATAATTGGCTTGTGTATTCAAAGTCGAGAAATGGGAGCATCATTATATTGGATGAAATTGCTTTACTACTATAGTTTTCCAGTTGCATAATAGTAATTTAGTATCATATTGGTAACTACCATGTTTATACGTGGTTACCCCAGTATAGTTAAATGTAAAGGTGAAAGGTCAAAATAGAAAGACTAGATCAAACAATATCATTTACTAGCGAAAAACAACAACAATATTATCGTGATAGGTTATTGCATATCAAAGATTTTAGCGATGCTTTTGAGTTAGTAAAAACTGCAGTTAACGAGAAATTCAAAATGCATAGAGCTGGATTGAGCCTGGTACTACAGGGATTACCAACTAATCTTGGGGCCTATCATGTGCTGGGTTCAAACATGATAATATTAAACAGGAGAATTCTTGATCTAATTAGAAAACGTAAATCGGATCAAGAGTATAATTCATACTTATTCATGGTACTTGCTCATGAATATATTCATAGTTTTGGTATTGTAGATGAGATGCAGGTTAGAAACATGACGTATGATCTGTGTAAATCCTTGCTCGGACAAGACCATGTTGCAAGTATAATGGCTAGGTACCAGCCTTGGGCAGTATTTTCGGAACTGAACATTTATCAAAATAATAATACTGATAGCACTAACATTAGTAACAACAGCTTTGAGAAGAACTTTGAAATTGTAAAGAATTTTGATGAGACGACGCAGTCTTATATTCATTAATATTGTTGACCTCTATGACAATGAGAAGCGTGTTAGTCCTACTATAGTAAAAATAGTGTACTGATTCAGCACATGAAAATTCATACAAATAAACTGAAGATGTTTAATGTAAAAATATAGAATTCCTTTTGTCAGCAAGGTAATAAAAGTGGTTATAACGAAAGGTCTTTCATTCCTAACTCTTGTACCTTGCGTTGACATATGGATGTCAAAAATATTATTTAAAATAAATCAAAAGTACTTTGGTCAGATGAAGTCTTTTAAACGAAACAATTCAGGCCTGTTATCTATACCATCTTTTAATAATCGTGTTTTTGTGTGGGTAATTCTAAAATCTTATGGATGATGTTATCGTGGTCAGCTTGGATTTCCACGACAAACACATTCGATAACGTAATCCTGTGACTTCTTTAGACATACTACGCAAGTTGTGCTCATGTCCATAGATATTCTATGCACAAAGTAGGATAAATGAATTTTATAGATATTCTTGGATAGTTTAGTCTA
>JBKPMK010000315.1:0-1501 GCA_046732115.1 Thermoproteota archaeon | reverse complement strand
GTAATCTATGACCAAGTATTTCAAGTACTTTGTTTGAAGTACCTCTTGGAATAGTGCTTTCTATTGATACAAGTGCTCCATCTCTCTTTGCTTCCTTTGAGATCCTATCAACTACAGACAATAAACCTTCTATATATGGTGAGAACATATCTTCAGGTTTATGCGTAGACACACAAACAATATAAACATCAAAATCACTAAAATCAGTAGCTTTCTTTATGCCTGCAGTTTTTTCTGCACGATCTATTGCTTTAGGACTAATATCGTATCCATAGACGTCCTCAAATCCTTTCTCCTTAACATATTTTGCTACAGGTAGTCCTAATTGACCAAGTCCAACAATTAGTATTCTGTTAAATCGCATATGTCTGCGTTGTTTTCGATCTACTGCTAACAATATCCTACATTAGTCATGAGTTATAGTTATTAAAGAATTAAGAAACAAAAACAGATAAATTATTCACTAGTGAATTTACGTTTGCTGCATGTAGAATTTGACATAAACTATGTTATATATGTATATTATACGTAAGTTTATTGAATTCTATGATGCTAAATCATTTCTACCGATCTCGCGCAAAGATACTTACACATCGTACATTAAGAAAAAATAGCAAGTAAATAGCAAATTTTATAAATACAACTTAGCTAAAGAACCAGAAGTCATTGATTGTTAAATAAATTCAGAAATTCATTAGAACCTATAATGTCTAGACTAGGATTGATTTTTGCCTCTTTGGGTTTATCTGCAAATTTTTGGACAATATTAGGTTTAGTAACATCAATCCTAGCGGGCGTGATGTATGCTATGCCAGCACTAACACCAACCATAAGATTACATTGGTTTTATGCCTCTATTAGTGGCAGCATTCTCCTTTTAATTTCAGGTTTTTTTGATATTATTGACGGCAGTGTTGCAAAGATAACACGACAATCTTCTAAAAAGGGGGCATTTCTTGATTCGTCGCTTGATAAATTAGCGGAAGCCATTATATTTATAGGTATAGCTGCCGGTAGTCTTGCTGATCCATTACTGTGTATTATTGGATTATCACTTTCACTTATGGTAAGCTATGTCAGAGCAAGAGCCGAATCACTTAACATCGAGTTAAAGGGGATTGGTATTGGAGAACGAGCTGAGAGATTACTAATAATTGCAATAATGGGACTCGTCCCGCTCGCAGGCATTATGCAATGGGCAGTCATAGCAGTTTCAGTAATATCTGGAATAACATTAATCCAGAGAATTACCATAACATTAAAAATGTTATAAAATATTCAATGGGTATCATCTAAGTCTACCAGCCATACGTCTCTCTAATTCAGATCTTACTTTGACTACACCTCGGTGTACTGCACATGAAACACAATAAAATTTTACGTCTGTTGATGGGGCTATGTATGCTCCCTGGGATCTAAGTTCTTTTGCAAGGGTTGGTTCAACCAAAGTGATCCTACCTGTGACCTTCTTAGCTTTATCGCGAGGTACCATTGCACCGCA